>JADHOE010000014.1 GCA_016779165.1 Candidatus Margulisiibacteriota bacterium
CTTGCCCATGTTATTGTTACTGGACGAACCGTTTTCAGAAATTCACCACCAGTTAAAGGATCCGTTAATTAAATCCATTCCATCTCCTTTTTATGTGCTTTACATGTCGACCCAAAAAGATGAACTTACTCAATTGAAGCATGGGCAGACCTATAGTATATCTAAGGGAACGTTATGCAAAATTTAGGGCACTTACTAAAAAAAAAATTCAGGGGGCATTTCAGATACACCCAAGCCTTGCAGCTTATTCAAGATCGATGGCCTAGTTTGGTTAAAAATTTGTCGAATTGCTTATACCCAAAGAATATTCATAAAAATGAGTTGGTCATTGAGTGCAATAACCCTGTTTGGATGTCTGAAATTGATTGCTTTAAGCAGGATATTCTTTCGAAGGTTAATCAATTGCTATCCACCCATTCGATTAAGGTTACCCTGGTTGGTATAAAACCCTTGGTTAATGCCAATTTTAGCGCAGCGAATATTATTAAAAAAACACCTCACGTACCTGGCCCAATGATGGACCGCATATGTTGGAATATTAAAAATAAACAAAAATCAGGCGCTATTTTATGCAAATCATGCAAAAAAGTGTGGGATAAATATGAGACGTGTCGATTATGTCAATTGACAGGGGATTAACAATTTGAAAAACTATATAATACACATTGATCAAAATAGCTATATTACATTCAATGGCACATTTGGAGGATTCGATTGGGAAGTTTGATTAAAAAAAGAAGAAAAAAAATGCGTAAACACAAGTACAAAAAATATGGAAAGCGCATGAAGGCCCGGAAATCCTAACCAATAACCAGATGATGATTACACTTATGGTTGGTTATGAACACAAACAAAAACATACTTGTTATTGATGATGAGCCTTTTATTTGTGATATTTTTTCGCTGCTGTTATCAAACAACGGTTATGATGTCCAAATTTCAAATTCAAACGATAAGGCAAGGGAATTTTTAAAGAAAAATAACTTTGATTTAATTCTTTTGGATGTTTACATGAAGGGGACAAGCTTTTTTGATTTTGTTATTGAGATGAAAGCCTCATCAGAATATCAACACATTCCAATGATAGCTGTAACTGCGCTTCCAAAAGAGATACCTCAAAAAATAAAACCTTACCTTGTTGATATTATAGAAAAACCATTTGTACCAGATACACTAATGGCTGCTGTTCAGTCTGTTTTACCGCTCAATTGAGATTGGTAACGAATTTGGCACTAAATTTAGACCTTTATGTTATTGGTGCTGAAGGATTCTTTGATTATTAATGCTTACGTTGTGGACCAATGAAAACTGATTTAACAGTACTTTAAATGCGTGAGGATCACCTGTAATTTTAAAATGAACATCAATATCTTTGTTTTTTGTTTGAGGTGTACCATTAACTTTTAAATAAGTTGCAGGGTCAATAAATACATGTTTTGGGCAATGCTTTTTAAGTTCATCCATGATTAATGGGTAATGGGTGCACCCAAGAATAATGGATGAATATGAACATTGATCAATCATGGATAACGCCACATTAACGGCATCAGATAATTGGTTGGATTCAATGAGAGATGCCAAATTGGGGCAGGGAATTTCTTCAACTGTTTTTTGATATAAAAACTGCTTAAATAAGTGATGGTTAAAAGAATTAATGGTGCATAATACGCTGTATTGGGGATCGGTATAAAAATGCGATGTATCATCCAGTATGGTAGCCACAGGGCAGTGTAATATTTGGCTTAATTTGTCTTTAAATAAACCAAGCGTGGTGTTGCACCCTGGATAAACGGTAGTTATTTGGTTTTTTGAAAACCAATCGGCTATGGTATAAAGCGTTTTCTCAAGTTCTTTTTTACTCTTGTTTCCCCAAGGGTTGTTTAACGTGTCCCCATAGTAAAAAACGGTGCCCCGAAACCCTTGTTTAATCAATTGATTAAGAACTGATAATCCGCCACAACCAGAATCATAAATGCCAATTCTGTCCATCAATCCAATATAAAACATTCCCCTAGATTCGTCATTTATTTTTAAAATATTCATCAAGGCCATTGACAGTTGCAATGGCTATTTTTTCTTTGAATGCAGATGTTCTTAATTGCCTGTATTCATTTGCGTTTGTCATGAAACAAGGTTCAATAAGGACACCCGGCATTTTTGTGTGTTTAAGTATGTACATCTTGGCATGTTTAATGCCATTATTTTTAAGTTTTAATTGCCTTACCATATGCTTTTGAATTAGTTTAGCTGCTCGTTTTTCTGACGGTTTATAGTAGTAGGTTTCAGTGCCGTTGGCAATGCTATTGATGAATGAGTTTACATGCACACTAACCAGAAAATCACCATTGGTTTGATTGGTTTTTTTTACCCGTTGATACAACGATGGATTGGTATCGTTGGACCGTAATAATATTGTTTTTGCGCCTTTTTTATGCAGCAGCCGTTGGATTCGTTTGGATATATCCAATGTGTAATGTTTTTCATAATCCTTATTCTTTGTAACGGCGCCGGGATCATACCCACCATGACCAGGATCCAATACAATCACTTTTCCGCGAAGGGATGATGAGGATTTTACCCGTGGGTTTCTTTTTGCAATAGACGGCGGTTTCTGCCTGCCTTTTTGAAAGGTAAATAATGATGTTACTGGTGATGATTGGCTTACATTTACAAGCATTGGCTGATGGAAATGGAAGACCATTCGGCATGTGGTTTGATGTTGACCAAATGTAATCTTTTTTATGGTGTCGGTTGTTTGCGATATGGGTGACGTTGGGCAAGCCGTATAAGAGAAATCCCAAAACATGCGTGGTGGGTCTATCAATGGGGTGCCGTTACCAACACGAATTCGACTGTTTTTATTTAGCAATACAGTGTTATCATCCACAATATCCAATGAGTTGAGCTTTTTTAGCACCACAATGGTTTGATTATTTATTAAATAATCAAAGCCCAAATCGTTTAGAAATGGTTGCAGGTTTACAAATAAGCGGCCCTCTTTAATGGTGGGGGTGTAGCGGAGGTTCTTTTTGGTTTCTGTTTGCTTTTGGATAACGTTTACAGCAGTTGACCCATTAAAAAATTCGTATGTCATGCTATTTTTATAAAGAGTTAATTGTGAACCTGATGCGGTTATTTTATACCCTAAAAAGGACAAAAAATCAGTGATATCATATTTGGTTTGTTGGTTTTGTTTTAGAGACGAAAGCGGCAAGTTTTTTTTTGAAATTGGCAAATGCATGTGGGTAATCTTGGCATTGTTTTCGTGGCTGATGGTTAATGGAATAGCGGAAGATGCCTGAGGTTGCTCAACCGCTTGTTGAGAATCGTACGCATAAAAATGATTATTTTTTTTTATGACATCTATATTTAATGACTGAAGTATGGGAATTAAAGGAACATACAGTCGGGTTTTATACATAAAAGGCACATTTGCAAATGCCTTTGGGGACCCATTGATCATATATGCCTTCGCATTTGGTTTAATATTAAGGGTTACGTCTTTCATTTCTATTAAATACGAATATGTTTTTCTGGATTGATTCATTGACCCATTCAGGTAGGACACCAGAGATCGAATGGGAATAAAATAGTGGTCATTCTTTTTTACCATTGGTGGATCGAATATGATCGGGTTTTCAGAAAAGTAAAGGTTCGACGTTTGTTCAATGGCAAAGGCCAATGCCGATAGACATGAAACGTAAACAATCACAACTGTGGCGAATAACCGTGAAAGCATCATTCATAGTGTGACAACTCAGTTTAATAAATTCAAGAGAAGCAATGATTATAGTTCAAGACGAACATTAAAGAGCAACCCGTTAATCATCATGGTATTTTTTGAATCTACTCGGTCGATGATGCGTTTATAATAGCCTTCACCAGATACAATGAGTCGTTCCAGATGCTCACTGTTTTGAATAGGAATGGTTACACTTAAGTTGAGTGAGCCAAGATAAACCTCATCGTTTCTGGGCACAATTTGAATGGATAAAGATTCATTACTGGTTTGAAAGAGCTGCGCTTTTTGGATGCTATTAAAACCAAATCCCCAGTTTTTTTCACGGCTTAAATCAAATTGAATTTCCATGTTTTCATATTTAATGGGGTTATAGGTTATTTTTATTAAATCACTGTTTCCGTTGGTACTGGTTTCATTATTTTTTCTTAATTGTTTAAGGGTATAGTCGTATATAATTTTTAAACCAGATAATGGCTGAAAAATAAGGCCAGCCGTGCCGCTATTTTGATTTAAAAATTCTTCTTTAATTAACGCATTCGAAGAGGTCACACGTTGATTAAAATCTTGATATTCAAGTTCTCCTTTCAGTGTAAATAACCGATTTAAACTTAATTTTGACTCATGATTTGCAATTCGTTCAATTAAATTTAGGTGAGTATCAGGTGAGATACTTAACGAAGATTCTGGGATATTAATATCATTGGATTTGAATTCATTAATGGTTTCATATTTTAAATATTCTTTGTTTTGTAAGGATCGAAATAAAGAGTATTCAATGCTTTGGTCAACTGTATCGACCAACCGATACAATGCGCCTGAATTGGCAGCTATCTTATTTCGATTAAAGTATGACGCTTCATGTGATACATTATTCATAAATTTAACTTGCTTGAATGCATTGTATTTAAGGGTTCCTTTTTGAAGGGTAATAATGCTGTTATCAATGACGAGGGTGTCATTGGTTGGATCGTTTGATGTTGTAGTATTTTCGTCTTTTTTTCTTTTTCTGCTTTGCTCAATACGCAACGTGGGTGATGTGATTTTGGTGAGCCATAACGGAATGGATGGTCCATTAACGTTAACCCCCATCATTTGGGTTTGATTGTATACTGTCGATTGGGTAATGTTTTCAGTGCCACTGGTTAAACTCAATGTACTAAATGAGTTGGAATTGGATTCATTAAACGAACTATCAAAACTGAATCGATTCAAATGTGATATGTTTGGTCGATAATTGACCCCTGTATCGTATGAATAAAATTTGGTTTTTGATTGACTAAACGTTTGATAGTTATTGGACTTACTATCGGTTAATAATGATTGGTAAGTATCAAATTTAACCATTGGAATGCTAAGCCCATCCACAGGCTTTAATGCATTGATTGCACCAAAATACCGGTCTTCATTGTATAGCTTTAGGCGATTATTTTCTCTTTTTTTTGTTTTTGAAATTCCCACATTTGAATAGCTGCTTTTAAACGGAGAAATTAAAAATGTTGGGGAGCCAAGGGTCTCTAAGAACGCATCATTCGCTATTTGGGTAATGTTATAGCCTTCCCTATCCTCAACCAGATTTTCTTGGCCTGGGATAGGGCTAATGGTTTCCTCGTGTGAAATGTTGATATTGCCATTCACCCAAGGAGCTGGTGTAAAATTAGTGAGGTGTGAATAATTGTAATACTCATCTAAAAATTGATCATTTGTGGTCATGGTTGTTTTGTGACTTGCTTTATCAAATGATGTTGAGCTTTGAATTGCTGAGCTCATATTTGAGTTAGCACTAAACCCAATAGTTTGGATGTTCTTTTGAGAATATGAAAGGGCGCCACTGCTATTATTTTTATCTGTGCTCAGTGAAATATAAGGAATGAAAGACCCTGTTTGAATCAAATTATCGATGCTGAAGTTGTTGGTATATGTCAGTTTTGATTGAGTAATAAACGAATTTAATGATTGGTTGTTATTGGCGGCTTCGTTTTTTTGAGAAACACTGTTAGACAGCGAAATGGTGTCATCAGAAAATAAATAATCGAAAGTGTTATCGTACCGAATGACTTTGTTGGGTGTTTCTTTATAATTATTGGTTGAGGATACATCATCAAATTGTAGTTCATGTGATGTTTGAAGAAAAAACATATTAAAATTTAATTTGGTTAAATAGCTGTTTTTTTTGTACATGGGCACGTAGTTTTTATTTTGGATTTCCTCTTGTTCGATAATGAATGACAGTCGTTCGTTTTTATTCATTTCCCAATTAATTTCATGTAAGAATTGGGATGACCCTTGGTTTAAGTTAATGTTTCCAATGGGTAAAAAATTAGGGTCAACAATAGCCACTTTGTTAATGAATGACACGTTATTTTTGGGTTTGTAATGGGATTCTAATGAATACGCATTCACATTTTTTTGATTGGGCGTATCATTTTGGTAAACATTGTAAGAGATTTCAACTTTTTGGTTGTTGGGAATGGTTTTATTAATAAATCGAACTTCAGCTTTTTCATAATTAATGTAGTAGTCCACATCTCGGGTTTGTGAAAAGCCGTTAATAAATATAGATTCAGAATCTTTTTCAATGGCAGTATTGGTTTCTAATACATAAATATTATCGGGTTGTTGTTGGGTGAATGTTTGTTTTTTTGGCGTGCTTGTTTTTGAATAATTATAATTAGAGTTGGCAATTTCAGTGTAAATATTCCAATGATCATTGACTTTTTTTTGAATTCGCAAATCGGTAACGCTATGATTTGAGTCGCTTTGGGAGCTGCTAATATCAGGCACATAGTCATAATCAAACTTGATCACATCAGAACTGCTTGGGTATCGATTTAAAACGGAATACCCCCCAACAATAAATGTGACCCCAACATCCATAAATGTTGAATTATCGTCCATGTAGGAAATTGTATAGTCACGCCCTTCCTCTAGAATAACTTCACTGGGGTTATACACTGTGATTCGTTTGATGCCATTGTATTTTAATGGCAAGGATTTAAACTGAATTTGTTCTTGGTTGTATGTTTGGATACTTAAACCAGTCATGGAATGCTCAGAATTAAGCGACGTCAAATAATGGTAACTGGTTTTAACATTCGACATGGTGGGAGACACACTTGATAACAATGTAACAATGCCAGTGTAATAATTAATTGTATACTCAGACGCATCCAATATTCGACCATTTACTTCAATCGTCACTGGTTTATTTTGATCAATCGGGTTGTCTTTTAATGTGATTTTGTTTCCGTCAACCTGAATGGGTTGCACGTTGTTTTGGTAGCTTAATAAACTATCTCTAACCACTGTTGATTGGGTTAGATGCGTGAGCTCCAATGAAAATGGCGCTTGTTCAAACCCGATGCGTTTCTCGTTTAAATGAATGTATTGGTAGCTGATATTAATGACTCGATTGGATGCAATGGGGTAATAAAACAACACACTATTGGACGATTTTTTGTAAATATAGTCAATAAACTCCCGAGCTTTTTTTTGGTCTATGCTCACAGAAATGGTGTGGTCAATGGGTTGAGGATGGGTAAGGGCATATGGGCCAGGGGTTCCTTTGGATACAATTAAGTCATTGGCATTGGATGTTTTAAAGTGCTGATATGTTGCACTAACAGTGTCGTCAAAGGCAAGTTGTTTTGAAATGAATCGTACCAAACCGGTGTCGTTTTTTAAATAATAATGCACCGACCGTGTTAACAACTTCGAATTTAAGTAAATGGACTCGGACCCTAACTTAATGGGAGCATTTGGCAATACAATATGATTATTTAAGACATCGTCTTGTTGTTTTATAACCATGGACATGTTCTTGGTAATGGTTATTGGTTCTTGTACCACAATGTTTTGAGACGGGTTATAAGTATACATCGCAGCCGTAAAGTTTTTTCGCGATAACGACGGTATGAAGTCTTGAATGGGGTTGGTAAATTCATAAATCACTTTTATAAAGTCTAGTTTGTCTTTTTGATCAACAAATATGATTTTCCCCTCATAATAGTCAACGGTGTAATCCACATTTTCATCCAATAGCCGGTTATTTACATAAACAATCACACTGCCTTCAAGTAAAAATGATCGCCCTACCTTGTAAATATTGGAGTTGGTGCCATAGGTTTCAAACTTTTGGGGTTCTGATTTTTCTTTTCCAAAGGTAACTTTTCCCTTCCAGTTGTCTTGTACTGTATTTGCTTCAACCCCATTTAAATATTTTTCAACATTCACAAATTCACCGGATGAATAATTGGTATTAAAATCACCAAACTGAAGTTCAGATGTTTTTTTTCGAATATAAACGTTGTAAATGCCAGGAAAATCAGGTTCTTTTTGAATGCTGTATTTAATCTCTGTGTCTTCGTCTAAGTGACCTTCAAGTTCAATATTATAGCGGTTTTCCAACTTTGGGGTTCCCCTCATAATTTCGTTGGGTATTTTTTTATAAACGGGATCTTGTCGAATGGTGTCCAATTTACTCAAGTCGTCGGTATAGTCTCGGCCACTTAGTTTTAATTCAACAAAACCAGATGAATTAACATCGGGGTACATATTGGCGGTACTAACGAGGGGAACTGTTATGTTTGATGTTGGTGAATAATCAGGAAACCCTGGGATGTAATCATTGTTTGAAAAAATAGAAATAGACGTAAAGATTATAAAATAATAAAGGTATCTAAACATTAAGCAATTAGCATTGCGTCGCCATAACTAAAAAACCGATATCGATGGTCAATGGCAGTTTGATAACAGTTAATGGCTGTTTCGCGCCCAATGAGTGCTGATATTAAAATAAATAACGACGATTTAGGCAGGTGAAAATTTGTTAGTAAGCCATGAATGCTTTTAAATGTATGTCCTGGGGTGATGTATAAATTGGTGCTGGCTGTTTCAGCATAAAACACATTGTTTTTAATGTTGGATTCCAAGCAACGGGCAACTGTGGTTCCAACGGCAATAATAGGCTTGCCATGAGCATTTGCTTCATTCAATTGTTTGGCGGCATCGGGTGTAATAATGTATGTTTCGTAATGCATGGCATGGTCCAATATGTTACACGTTTTAATGGGGTTAAATGTTCCCAAACCAACATGAAGCGTTATAAAAATAATATCGATATTTTTTGATTTTAATTGAGCAAAAACATCATCAGTAAAATGCAAGCTTGCTGTTGGAGCAGCCACAGCGCCAGGAACAGAGGCAAAAATGGTTTGATAGCGCGATTCGTGGCTGTTTGGGTTGTCTGATTTAATGTATGGTGGCAGTGGTGTTTGCCCAAATGCATCTAAAAAATCAATGCCTTGCTTGATTCCAATAATTTCTGCAGTGGCGTATTTTCCATTTTTGCTATGTATTTTGATTTGATGATCGTGAACTACTAGAGAGTCACCCTCTGACACTTTTCGTCCATTCTTTAGCATAACGGTCCATGTTGTGGCTGATAGTGGGTGCAAGAAAAAACACTCAATGGTTGCCCCAGTGCTTTTAGTTGCTAACACCCGTGCCTTAATGACTTTGGTATTATTAAATACCAGCACACTATTGGGTGGAATAATGGAGCAAAACTCTTTAAATTTGTGATGCTTAATTGATGTTGATGATCGATTGTAATGCAATAACCTTGATTCGTCTCGGTTCTCTATCGGGGATTGAGCAATTAGCTCATCGGGAACAAAAAAGTCAAAATCTGATAATTTTGATTCAATCAATTGGTTTCTTTTGAAGAGGTGGTGGCTTTATTCTCTGATGTGTTTGAATCGTCACTATCATCAGAAGAGTCGTTATCGTTATCGTCATCGGAAGAATCATCATCTGGGGTGTCATCTGTCTCAATAACACGATCCAACACCATTTGCTCATTAAATTTGAAATCTGGCGCCAAGCGCTTCATGTCTTTAACAGAAATAAACAGCTCCCCCAAGTTGCTAAAAAATGAATACCGCCGCCAAATTTTATTTAGAAATTTGGTCATGATTAACCCATTGTTGGACTTTAGCAAGTCAACCATCATTTCAATGCGTTGCAGACGATTCATGAGTGTTTGATCTTGAATATTGGACTCAAAGTGGTTGGATGACACCACTTTTTTGAATAGTTTAGATACCTCATCGCCCATAAATAATAAGTCATTGTCTGGAATTCGAAGAGATGCCGGCTCAAACACTATAAACGATATGTACTCATCGGGATTTTCTTCTTGTTCTTCAAATAAATCAATAAACATTTCATCATCATATTCATTTTGCGTGGGGTTTGCAATACATCTGCGCGATCACTGCCTTGCACGTTGGTTTTTTATTTAAAGAATTCTTTGCATGGATTATAATTGACATGTATGACGCAATCAGATCAAAATATCATTGACCTACTTCAAAAAAATGCTCGCTTTTCTAATGAAGATATCGCAGCTCAGTTGGGCATTGAAGCAATCGAGGTAGACACCCGTATTCAATCGATGCTAGATGCTGGAATTATTCGTCAGTTCACCACCATCATCAATGAAACTAAGGTGGATAGCCCTACAACAAAAGCGTTGGTTGAGTTAAGCATTCGGCCAGAGCGAAACACTGGTTATGATGCCATTGCCCATCGAATATGTTCTTATCCTGAAGTTGAATCTCACCACTTGGTATCGGGCACCTATGATTTTTTGTTGGTTGTTTGTGGAAAAACACACAAAGACATTGCCCATTTTGTTTTTGATAAATTAGCAACCATCGAAAATGTCACATCAACCACTACTCATTTTATTTTTAAATCATACAAAGAGCATGGGGTATTGATGGACGATCACAACGAATCGACACGCTTGGCGATTATGCCATGACATTGTTATCCCATAGGGTTAACCATATTCAACCATCCGGTATTCGTGTTTTTTTTGACTTGGTTATGTCGTCAACTGGCATTATTTCATTGGGCGTGGGAGAACCAGACTTTTCAACCCCTTGGTCCATTCGAAGTGAGGCGATATATCGGTTGGATAAAGGGTATACAACCTATACATCGAATGTGGGGTTAATGGAGCTAAGAGACGCGATTTGCAGCCACCTAGCCACCAAATTTTCCATTAATTACACACCCAAGGAAGTGTTAATTACCAATGGGGTGTCTGAAGGGTTGGATATTGTGTTTCGGTCGTTTATTAACCCTGGTGATGAAGTTATTTTGCCGGAGCCTGCTTATGTTTGTTATCGCCCGTTAATTGAGTTATGTGATGGTGCAGTGGTTTCCTTGGACACCTCTAGCACCAATTTTATTCCAGACCCTGACGCAATTGAAGCCTTAATAACCCCAAAAACAAAGGCGATTGTTTTGTGCTACCCGAATAACCCAACTGGCCAGAGCATTCCGTTTGATGTGTTGCAGCGTGTGGCCAAATTGGCCTTGCGCCATGGATGCTTAATTATTACGGACGAAATTTATGCTGACTTGGCCTTTGGTGACTTTACATCAATTGCCACCATACCAGACTTAAAAAGCCAACTGATATATTTAAATGGGTTTTCAAAGGCGTATTCCATGACAGGGTGGCGAATTGGGTATGTTTGTGCGCCGTCAGAGTATATCGAATCGATGAATAAAATTCACCAATACAGTGCGCTATGTGCCCCAACAATTTCTCAATACGCGGCCATTGAGGCCTGCAAATCATCGAAGGACGATATTCCAAAAATGGTTAAATCTTATGAGGAGCGGGCTCGGTATTTTTCAACGTTTATGAATGGCATCGGTCTTGAGACTATCATGCCAAGCGGTGGTCTTTATTGCTTTACTTCAATCAACCACTTGCCCTTTGATTCATTAACATTTGCAGAGCAATTGCTTAATAACGCCAAAGTTGCAGTGGTGCCCGGAAATGTGTTTGGGTGTGGTGGGGAGGGGTATTTTAGATCTTGCATTGCCACCGATTTTAATGACCTAAAAAAAGCAGCATTGGGCATTCAACAATTTGTTGACTCTTTATGATAAGTGGTGTTTTTTTAGATTCGATTATTATCATTTATGTTGGATATGCCATTGTTGTTGGGTTTAGCCAGGGTTTGTTCAATGTTTTGGTTGGTGTTTTTGGGGTGTACGGTTCCCTTTTCTTAGCCTGGGCATTTCAAGTTCCAATAATGAATTGGGCGGTAGAACAATTGGGTGTATCCTCTGATATTAACAGGGCATTGGGCTTTGTCATTATTTGGGGTGCCTTTTATGTGCTAACACGACTGTTAGCAACAGTATTAACCACTGCGTTTAAGTTAACCGGTATCAATTTTATTCTTCGAATTTCAGGTGCGGGGCTTAATGCCTTAAAAGCCGTGGTGGTTGTTACAGTGGTTGTTACGTTTTTAACCCACATCAATAAGCAGGCATTTGAACCCACTGAACTTACAGATCGTTTGGCAATTGTGGGTTCAAAAATCATGCGTTTGGTTAACAATCGTTTGGATGAAGGGCAAACTCAACATCAAATTGAGGCGGACATTCCCATAGAATCTGCTATAATTGATGATGATTTTAAATACAATTTATTAACGAGGTGATTTCCATGAGATGGCGTGGACTTATAAATGAATATCGGCAGCACTTGCCAGTAACAGATGATACCCCAATTGTAACCTTAAACGAAGGCAATACGCCGTTAATTTTGGTTGAGAACTTAGCCAAGCACTTGGGGGTAAACGCCAAGTGGTATGTCAAATTTGAGGGGCTTAACCCTACCGGGTCATTTAAAGATCGTGGCATGTGCATGGCCGTTACCAAGGCCAAGGAAGCTGGAATGACCACTGTCATTTGTGCGTCAACAGGCAACACATCGGCATCTGCAGCTGCGTATGCTGCAAAAGCCAACATGGGGTGTGTGGTGTTGATTCCCAAGGGAAAAATTGCCCTAGGAAAATTATCTCAAGCCATGATGCATGGGGCCCGAGTCATTCAAATCGACGGCAATTTTGACGTTGCCCTAAAT
Organism: Candidatus Margulisiibacteriota bacterium; assembly: GCA_016779165.1. Lineage (GTDB taxonomy): Bacteria > Margulisbacteria > Marinamargulisbacteria > UBA817 > UBA817 > UBA817. The sequence continues at coordinate 12,699 of JADHOE010000014.1, forward strand.
ATTGTAAAGGGCATTGCTGAAAAAGAGCCCATAGCATTGGTCAATTCATTGAACCCTAATCGCATTGAAGGTCAGAAAACCGGAGCATTTGAAATTGTGGATCAGTTGGGCCATGCACCTGACTACCATTTCATGCCTGTTGGTAATGCAGGAAATATAACGGCGTATTGGAAGGGGTACACGGAGTATTTAACGATGGGTAAAATCGAAAAACGTCCCAAAATGTTTGGGTTTCAGGCAGAGGGGGCTGCACCCATTGTTCGTGGTCACGTTATCGACAACCCCGAAACCATTGCAACGGCTATTCGAATCGGCAATCCTGCCAGCTGGTCACAAGCAGAAGCAGCTCGGGATGAATCCGGTGGTGATATTGGCATGGTATCTGATGAAGACATTACCAAATACCAACAACTTTTGGCACAAAAAGATGGTGTGTTTTGTGAGCCAGCATGTGCGGTTGCTATTGCCGGTGTGGTTCAAAAAATGGCGACCATTGATTTTCAGCCCAACGATACAATTGTCTCGATTATAACAGGCCACGGACTGAAGGATCCGGACCATGCCATTAGCGTGTCAGTTGCCCCTGAGTTGGTGCCTCCGACCATAGATGACGTTTCGCGGGCTATTTTCAACGATTAACAATGAATGAAGCCACTTGTTAAGCCAATAGCCATTGCATTTGGTGCGCTATCCATTGGATACGCACTTGTCGTGATTGCATTTTCTTTGCCTGCGGTTAAGCAAGGCGTTTCAGAAGCCATTCAATCCCGGTTATCTGACGCATATGGTATTCGTATCGAATGGTCAGGCATCAAAACGGTTGGGTTGACCCGTTTAAAATTGAGTGATGTTCAGCTTGAAAAAAACAATCAATCTTTGGCAACAATACAAACAGTATCCATTGGGATTCGCCCACTGTTTATATTCAACGGGTTTGCAGGGGTTCGATCTGTGACAATGGATGGGGTCAAGGTTACGGTTCATCGCAGCAAAGAAGGCCAAACGTCATTCAAGAACGTATTCAAAAGCAGCGGCGGTCTAAGCATGCCTGCATTATCCATTCGCATGACCAATGTTTCGGGGGATTATGTGGATGAAACCGGGTGGGGAAAAGACCCTCAGCCATTTCGGCATGGGTTTAATGGGGGCGCTGTTAGCATTGATACGACAACCAAAGGGGCAACCTTTAAGGGTACCATTAAACTCAATGAATCTGACGCTACTGCACGAATGGATGGCCATGTCAGAAATGGCAATTTTTTACTTAATTTTGATGTTCTTCGCCTGCCAACCGATCGATGGTCACCATATTTGATACCGATTAAAAAAATACAGGTGGGCCAACACAATGTTAATGTGAGTGGTCAATTGAGCAAAACCAAAACAGATAAACCAATGACCTATCAAATTGATGTTGCGTTTTCTGATGCTGACGTCATCATTTATACCTACCCATTCACTCATGCATCTGGCCGTGTTCATGTTACCAATCTGGGTGGCCACCAGCTGCAACTGCATGATGTTACGGCAACGCAATCCGGCATTCCTTTACGTGGCAGTGGCGGCATCCACTTTCAACAAAAAAATTACCAGTTAAGCATCAAACCATCGCAAGCCGTGAACTTGCAAGGCATGGCGTGGCCAGATGGCTCAATGTTTTCTAGGCTTAGTGGCCAACTGATGTTTGACGCTCAATTATTGGGCTCATTTTCAAAACCGTATCTTGATACCAGTATTTCAGCAAAAGGCGCTAAAATTGCTGATATTACCTTGGGGGATGTGCATTTAAATGTAATGTCAAAAAGCCACATATTTACCGTGACATCCACCCCGTCTTCAGATGTTCAAGTGTCGGGAAACATTATCAACAATCACATGGCGGTGGATTTCTTTCCCATTGACATCCAAGTGCCCGCGATTAAACAATCCATTCCTTTACGCATTGAATTGAATGGCGATATTAAGTCTCCAATGGTAATTGCAACCATGGATAAGAATATCCCTATTTTCGGATATACCATGTCAAAAGTAAGGCTTGAGTTGGAAAAAAAAGCAGAGGGGTGGGGTGCAAAAGATGCAACCATTGATTTAAAAAATGGCCAGTCACTCACTGTGGATATTCACTGCGTTGATTTTAATGATTGTCGCATTATTCAACAGGGGCTTTCAAAGGCCAATGCCAATGTTTACCCACGAATCAGCGCAATGAGCTCGGATATCCAATTAAAGAAAATAGGCAGGCAATGGGAAGTTAATGCATCGACCAACATTCAAGGTGTGGGCGCCAATGCCTTTGGCATCCGGGCAGATACATACCATGTGTCATTTATTCAACGCGCCAAGGCCCGGGCTTTTCACATTAACCAATGGCAGTTGGGTTCACAAAAAATTACGGGCAAAGTTATGGCAAAAAACAATGCCATCGACACCATTAACCTGTCGTTTTCAAATGTTGATTTATCGGCGTTGGACCAATCATTGGGTGCTTTACGTTGGTATGGCTGGAACCTTCATGGCACGGCCACCGGGCAATTATTTACCAAGAATAAACAACGTCAGCAATTGGCCATGCAGATGCAAATTCAGGGATTGCGTTCCACACATGGCCAGTTTGGGGATGTGAATGTTGTTGCAGGTATATCTCCAAATCATATTGATATTCAGTCCCTTCAGTTGACAGGGCTTCATGATGCAGCCATTCAAGCAACAATTACCAATGAAGATGATTTCACCGTTCGCTTTGGCAAACAGTCACAGATTCAACTTGAGGCATTGGATATATTTTCAAATGAAAAGCTTTTTGGCCGAGTAGAGTTAAGTGGTACTTTAGGAAAGAAACAATCAAAGTGGGTGCACGACCTTCACGTCAAATCGAGTAACCTACAATTTGATGGGATTCAATTTGATCATTTGTTGTCATCATCCAAATCCGAAGAACAAACAATTCAAATCAATGACCTTCAATTGGGAATTGATGGTGGCATATTGCAATTTAAGGGCAGCGGCCCAAATGTGGTATCCTCAGATCAGTTAACGCCTGGAATAACAGGAGAATTTTCTTTTAAACATGTGGATTTGGGGGCATTGTCAAAACTGTATCAATCGTATCAGCGTTCATCATTGATGGGCGGTAATCGTTTGGTTTTGAATGGGTTCAATTTTAATCAACGCTATGCGTTTCATCAATATCAATTGGATAACGTATCGTTATTTAATGCGATTCAACAGCAAGTGTCAGATGGTTTAGCTAAGCCGTTAATTACCGGGCGCTTAAATGGCGCTGGTTGGCTGGATACGGATGACCTTTCTAAAAGTTTTATTTCCATGTCCATTGAACAATTTGGATGGAATAACATTCGAATGAAGGCCATGACAATAAACGCCAATCCAATGCATTCGAACCAGATGGGCATTGCGGTTGGTATCGATGATTTGGTGTTAAAAAAGGATACCTTGACCCGATTGGACGTAAGGGTAGCCTATGATTTCAAAAAAAACGAATGGTATTCTACAAGCCAACAGTTAAAATACCGGGGCCATACAACCACGAACCCATTAATATTTCAGTATAAAAATCAGCAATTAATGTTAAAAGGAAACTTAAAAAATCAAAGCATTAATTTGATTTCTTTTGTATTGCCTGCCATTGAATCCATGCAAAACAATGGGCAGGTATCGTTTGTATTTACCGGCCCAATGGACCGTATTGAATTGGTAGATGGCCAGATTGAACTGCGCAATTTTAGGTTAAACTTCAATAAAAATGCATCTGCATTTAATTCGTCATTGGTTGTGAAGCATGCTGATTTAGTGGTTGATAAGGGGCAACTAAACACCCCGTCTATATTGCTTGAATGGAAAGGCGAGGATACGTATCGGCGGGTCACACGAGATGAAAAAAACAATCAAATGAAAGTGCGTGGATGGGTTCAGTTAGATCATCTTGATCTTGTGAATAAACGCACCATGTTTATTGATTACAATTTGCAATTAAGGCAAGGGTTTTTCTCACTGAATTTTCCACAATTTTATAGTGGGGATGTATTGGTTTCATCGTTGGTTATTTCTGGCAAACAAGCATATCCGTTAACTCGTGCGGGCAAACTAAACGTCGCAGAAACCCTTGGAACACAAGATGAAGTTGGCCCAACCATTCAAGGTAATGTGGCACTGAGGGATGGGGTATTTAACTTAAAACCGCCCAGTGGAAAGAAAAAAAAGCCGCGATTCATGCTTGATTTGGGCGTTACCTTGGGGCCGGGAAATTACATACAGGGCAGTTTGTTTGGCAGTGGGCTATATAACCTTGCCAATCATGTATCTCTTGAAGTGGATCCTGCGGTAGAATCGACGCCGTTTCGTATGTCAGGCACCTTAAATGCCCCCAATATGTCTGCTCGCATTCCTTTTTTTGAAGGTCGCTTGACCATTTTTGATGGCTCATATGAGTTGCTCCGACCCGAACAACAACAGCATTATTTTAAAGAAACACCAGAACTTATATCGGAACAATACATCGAGATTTTTCCTAAAAGCAAGCAAGGGCAGATGTCTTTGGGCGTGGGCATGCACCTTCGTGCCTTTCGAAAAAAAATAGAGCTTGCACCTACTCAAAATGAACTGCTATCAGATCCCTATTCGTTTCCCGCAGTTGGTTTGGTGATCGATGGGGATTACCGTGATATTTCAACCGAATTTACTGTGTTGGATTATGCCTTGGATTCTCACATGACCCTTTATCCTCAATATGAATTTCGAGGGGCACATGCCGTACAATTAACAAATCAGCAAGGCAGCCAAGCCTCAGCCTATGGGCTTAGTTTGATTATGCCAACCATATTCACCAATGTTGAATCGCTTGATTTTAGTCAGTTGGGCCGGCAACAAGTGAACAGCTTGGTTAGAAGTTCCATACGCCCGTATGAACGTCGCTTAGCGAATCGGCTAGGCATTTATGATTTGCGGTTGGATTATGATTTTGGTCGTCGTTTGTTTAGTAGCCAGCAAGATGCCTTTTTTGATTCTGATTTGTTGGGCATTCTTGTGGTATCCAATGTGTTTAACCCCTCGTTATTTTTGAATATACGAACCGATGTGAATGTGTCCTCCGATGAATCATCGCATCAACGCGATTTTAAAGTTACGCAAGCCGAATTAAAGTACTTTGTTAGCCCTAATTTTAGTTTTGGCTTAAAAAATATTAATGAATATTCGGATGTTGGGTTGTTTGATCCACGATGGACCATAAATTATGGGTATGCTTTCTAAGGTAATTGCAATTTTACTGTTGGTGCTTGGCCCAATTCATGCGGCTTTTATTCATAATGTCGATGCAGGCAATGTGTCATCTGAACCACTAAAACACCACATCATTGCCAGATTTAAGGGAAGGTTTGTTCATGATCTGCAGTTGGAGCAATTCATGCATCAATTGCGAAGCAAAGGGACGGTTAAAACAGCGAGCCATGCCATTCATACCAAGGCTGGGTTGACTACGTTAGAGGTTACCGTCGAAGAAACCCAAGTGATTACAGGCATTCAGTTTCGTCATTTGCCCATGTGGGATGGTCGCATTCGACTCGGCCTTAAGCATGCGGTTGGGCATCGCCTTAACTATCAATGGCTGGTCGAGGACATTGAATACATGAATAATGTATTGGTCGAAGAGGGGTTTCCTTATGCATCAGTGCGGTCCATTCAGGTGTTGGACGATGGCACCTTGGACATTGATATCGAGTCTCCCACGCTTGCTGGCGTGTCTTTTATTGGGCTTAACCAAACAAAGCCATGGGTGGTCATGCGTGAGTTGTCATTAAAGAATGCCCAACCCATTGATCAGTTTTCTTTGGATATGGATTTGGAGTCATTAATGGCCATGCCTTATTTTTCTTCGGTGTCACCAATCATTTCAAGGGTTAGTTCAGACAACATAACCATTGTTTATCGGGTGAAAGAACGAAAATACAATCGGCTTGATATTGGGTTAGAAGAATTGGAAGATGATCAAGGGGTGGCCATTTATTCCATGTTTAAATTTCACCATGCATTTATTTATTCTGATGCCCTTGCCCTGCAAACACAGCTGGGTTATTTGAATGAGTTTAATATTCGTAACTACCAGCTGCATTATCAACAACCATGGCTATTTAATCGTTATCATATTATTGCTGATGCAAAAGCCTTTATGACATTCCGAAGCGAACTCATGCAGAATGATACCCAAAGCTACAATACCTCACGTCAAGGCGGTCGTTTGTTTTTTACCAAACCATTTCGACGCTTTCGATTAAACCTTGGTGCTGGTGTACGAAGTGAGCGTGTTGTATCAGATATTTCAACCTATCAATTAAACACCGTGAGTGTTGTGGCCGATCATCGTGTTGTGAACGCATTGAATAATCCGAAACAGGGGCATCAAACCAAGTTGATTTACGATAGAGGCGGCGAATTTTTAGGGGTTGCCATGGGTGGTGTTGATTTTTATCGGCTTAGTTTGGAACATGCGCAATTTATTCCTATGTTTCCAAGGCTTACATTGGCCATTCGAGGTTTTGGTGGTATCTATGAAAAGCAGTCAGATGAACGCACGTTCGAGACAGAAAAGTTTAGCCTGGGTGGTTCGAATTCCTTGAGGGGGTACCGGGAGGGGGCATTTTATGGGAATTACCGATTGTCATTTAATATTGAACCTCGGTTTCATATTAGCGATGGCGTAGTGGCTGTTGCCTTCTACGATGTTGGTTTCATTAATGATACCATTCAGGCAATACCCAAGGACTCAATTCACTCTGGCGCTGGTGTTGGTGTTCGGTTTATAACGGCAGCACTACCGCTGCGATTCGACTTAGGCTTCAGTGATGATGTGATGATTCACTTTAATATTTCTCAAACCTTTTAACGACAATTATTGGCGCATGCTTTTATAATGCAATCGATATGGGGCATGATTGCCATTGTGTCTATGTCTGGTTAATCCCTGACTTCGCTTTGTATGGAATAACATCGTTTTTAATGGCTGAGTATTCATCGTTCATCATTCGCACCTGGTACCTGCTTTGAATGTCCAGCCAAAAGCAGGGGTCCATGCCCATAAACACCCCCAATCGAATGGCAGTGTCCACACTAATATCGCGTTTGTTTTGAATAATTTGGTACAAACGGTTTGGGGGCACATTCAACGCCCTTGCCAATTCTGGCACCCCCATATTTAGCCCTTCAATCATATAAAACTGAATCACTTCACCAGGGCTTGCCGTCGCTGAATCAAAGGTGGTCATGCGTATAGTGTAAAGGTTTTATCTATAATTATGCAATACGTTTAACGTGTAACGTATTGCGTAAAAAACCAATTCTTTGCCTGAGCATTGAGAAAGCCACGGTTTATTGATAATCTGCTGGCATGCCTGACAACCACCATGGTTTAAATCAAATGAGCGTCAACTTAACCTCGAATGACGTGCTAGGAATGGCCCAGCACCCCGCACTTAAATTGGCAATGAAGGCGGCTGTGGATACCTATGGCATTGGGGCCACGGGATCACGTCGGTTGTCTGGGAACCATGATTTATTCTGCGAGACAGAGGAGAGGGTTGCCCAATGGGTAGGAAAGCCATCCGCGGTTCTGTTTAATTCTGGGTATCAAATGAACAGTGGCGTGTTTTCGATCTTGGTTCAAAAAAACACCTTGGTTGTGGCGGATAAATGGGTGCATGCCAGCATTATCGATGGGTTGTTACGCACACCCGCAACGGTAAAGCGATTCCGACATAATGATGCTGCCCATTGTGAGGCCATATTACAAAAGATGGCATCTGAATTTGATGCCGTTATTATTGTTTGCGAAAGCGTATATAGCATGGATGGTGACACCCCACCCATTCATGACTTGGTGCGTTTGAAGCATGCCTTTGGGGCAATGTTGGTTGTGGATGAGGCCCATGCCATTGGTGTGTTTGGTGCCGGTGGCCGTGGGTGGTTGCATGAGCAAGGGGCACTTGAAGACGTGGATGTGCTCCTGATTACCTTTGGCAAAGCCCTGGGGTGTTGTGGTGCCATGGCATTGGGATCCCATGCCTTATCAGATACCATCAAACGCCGGTGCCGTTCCTACATTTATTCCACAGCATTACCTTTGCCAGTGGTGGCTGTTATTCAATCATCAGTGGCCATTGTTCAGGGTGCTGATGCATTGCGGCACCAATTGCAGGCCAATATTCAGCAATTTAAGGCATTGGTGCATACCGAATCCAGCACTCATATTCAGCCAATTATTATTGGGGGCAGTGATGATGCCTTGGCATTGCAGCGCGCATTGAACCGCTTGGGGTATGATGTGCGGGCCGTTCATCACCCCACAGTGCCCAAGGGGCAATCCCGCCTAAGAATCATCATTAGTGCCACCCACAGCACTCAGGATATTCAGCAGTTTTCAGCCCACTTAACCACGAAAAGCGCCCCATATTTGGCCCATGTTGGCTAATTGGGTGCATGTGAATCGCCATGCCGCTAGCACCTTGTTGGTGGTGCCGGGATGGGGCTTGTTACCGGGGTACTTTGCAGACAGCCTGCCCCATCATAATTTGTGGGTATTGAATGCGTTTTTGGACGATGCCGCAACCCCAAGGTATTTGCAGGAATCACTTGGGAATGATGATTATTCTGTGGTGAATCAACCGGTAGCGGCTATCATGTCTAATTGCGATGCTCTATTCACATGTTCCATGGGGTTGCAATGGGCCGATGCCCATGTGCCAAATTGGGCAATGCATCCCATGGTATTGGCGTCGCCCTCTAGGAATTACTGCCCCTTGGAATTGCGGGCCATGAACCGCCGGCTTATTCGATCACCCAAGGCCACACTGAGGGCATTTTACAAGGCGTGCTTCGGGTCGTCCGGTGCATGGGCGTGGTGGGTGAGCCGCCATTTGGATGCACACCTTGATTGCAATGCACCTGCCGCATTAACGCACTGGTTAACCACGGTTGGCAACCGCGAGGTTCGCATTCCAGCCCATGCAACTGGCCGCATTTTAGTCGATCCGAACGATCCCATTGGCAAAAAATATTCACTAGATAATGGCGATCAATGGGTAATTGAGCAATTGCCAAGCCATTTGGTTCAGCGCTGGCCAGTGGATGGCAACGGCTGATACCGAAAAAACGCGCAATTGACATTGGGGGTTACCCAAATGTTTGATGCAAAGGTGCACTTGAACCGTGACGTGTAATCCGGAAAAAACGCATCGCAGTTAAACCGCTTGTACATCATGGTCACATGCAGGGTGCCGCAGTTCGGGTGGGATAACGCTTCCTCGTAGAGCATGGCACCGCCAATCACAAAAACAGTGCTGGTTGGGTCTGCCATGGCCAACGCATCGTTAAGCGATAATGCAACCGTGGCGCCTGGCAACGCATCCACTGTGGTGGACAACACAATGTTGGTTCGATTGGATAATGGCCGAAACGTTTCGGGAATGGACGCCCATGTGTGACGCCCCATGATCACGGTGTTTTCTGCGTGGCTTGTTGCTGTGGTTAGTGTTTTAAAGTGTGCCATGTCCGGTGGACAATGCCATGGCAGGGCATTGTTGATGCCAATGCCGCGGTTTAAATCGTGGGCTACCACCACATCAAACGCCATTACACGGCCACCTTAAATTTTATAAAGTCATCGTGAATGTAATTCTTCAAGGTAAAATCTTCAAAGGCTAAGTCAAAAAACCCTTTATTGGCAATGGTTACCGTGGGCTTGGGTTTTGGGGCTCGGGTGAGCTGATCTTTTACCCCATCCAAATGGTTTAAATACAAATGCGCATCCCCAATGGTATGAATAAAATACCGGGGGGTTAATTGGCATTCGTTTGCTAGCATCATTAGTAACAAGGCGTAGCTGGCAATGTTGAAGGGCACGCCAACGGCAACATCGGCGGATCGTTGGTACAATTGCAAATCCAAGCAACCGTTCGATACATAGCACTGAAAAAACGTATGGCAGGGCGGCAATGCCATGCGATCAATGTCCGCCACGTTCCATGCACTCACCAAATGCCGGCGGGAATCTGGGTTGTTTTTGATGCCATCAATCAGCTGGCTGAGCTGATCCACGTGAGTCTTTTGGGTTGAGCCATCGGGATGTGGTGTGAATTTTTCCCAAAATCGCCATTGGTACCCATAAATAGGGCCCAAGTTTCCATCGGCATCGGCCCAGGCATCCCAAATTTTGGTGTGCAAATCATCGTTTATATTGGTGGCACCCCTAATGAACCACAGCAGTTCACGAAGCATGGAATCAAAATACACTTTTTTTGTGGTTACCAAGGGGAACCCATCCCTGCAGTCGTATCGGGTTTGGGTGCCAAACAACGAAAGGGTCCCGGTACCCGTTCGGTCGGATTTTTCTTCCCCGTGATCTAAAATGGATTGAATTAAATCTAAATACGCTCGCATACTCATATAAGTGTAGCAAACATGCCCTAAAGTTTACATTAACTGCACATAAAACTGCCCCATGATTTTGAAAATCGGCTATAATTAATGCATGCAGTACCGACGTTTGGGAAGCTCAGGGCTTCAATTGAGTGTGTTATCGTTTGGTTCGTGGGTAACGTTTTCTAAGCAGGTGGATCAACAATTGGCACAACAGTTAATGACCCATGCCTACGATAATGGGGTTAATTTTTTTGATAATGCGGAAGTGTATGCGCAAGGCGAAGCGGAAATACTTATGGGCCAGGCATTAAAACATGCCGGGTGGGGGCGCGATACTTACTGTGTGTCTTCGAAGGTGTTTTGGGGTGGCGAAAAACCAACCCAACGCGGGTTATCTAAAAAACATGTGCACGATGCCTGCCACGCCGCATTAAAACGGCTGCAAGTGGATTATTTGGATTTGTTTTTTTGCCATCGCCCAGACCCAAACACGCCGGTGCACGAAACGGTGTTTGCCATGAACGATTTAATTGCTCAAGGAAAAATTTTATACTGGGGCACATCGGAATGGAAACCCAACCAGCTGATTGAAGCCTACAAGGTGGCGTCTCGGTACCGGTTGCGGGGGCCAGCCATGGAACAACCGGAATACAATTTGTTTAATCGAAGGAACATGGAAGTGGACTTGGTGCCCATCATGCACACCTATGGCTTGGGCACCACAGTGTGGTCCCCCCTGTGTTCAGGCATGCTAACCGGCAAGTATCAATCGGGCATTCCCAGTGGGTCCCGATTCAGTTTGAACGGCTATGAATGGTTGACGGACCGCTACCACAGTGAGGTGGGCCAGGCGCGCATTGAGCAAGTGGCCAAGCTGGGGGATATCACCCACGGCATGGGCTGTTCTTTGGCACAAGTGGCCATTGCATGGTGCATTAAAAACCCACATGTGTCGACAGTGCTGCTTGGGGCATCCAACGTGGAACAATTAAAAGAAAACATGGCCAGCCTTGCCGTTGTTGATCAACTGGATGATGCCCTTATGGCAGAGTTGAACGGCATATTTCCAGTGTAACAGTTCCAAACTGCCCCCGTAGAATGTGGTGACAATTAACCATTCACCCTGCCTTGCATAAGGATAGTTAACAAACCAAATTTAACCGCGTTTGGTGCTCTTCTTTTTCAGAATTGAACTCATTTTATGCATTTGTCCACTATCGTTTTCCCACATGTTGCGGGTGCAGGTTGCAACTGGTGTGAAATTTTTTTTTTTGCGCGTCGATATTCAGTATAAATAAATATTGGGGGTCGCCTATGAACAATTAATCATTCGTGCATGCAACCCATGCGCAATAGTTAAAAAAAAGGAGAACAATCATGAAAAAATATTTATTAATTTTAGGAATTTTATCAATGAACGTATTGGCAAGCCCATTGGACAACCTATCGGTTTACGGTGGACTGGGACTTGGTGGTGAAGCAACTCTAAAAACAGATGGTAATTCGGACTCAGCTGATGCTGATGGCATGAATATAAATGGTGGCGTTCGGTATTTATTTAAAATTAATGATACGGTGTCCGTTGGGCCATTTGTTGATTACATGTCAGAAACCAAGTTTGAAGGTGGTATTAAAGGCTCTGCATTGTCTTACGGTGTGAGTGGTAAATATCAGGACAAATCAGGGGTTTATGGCATTCTATCGTTGGGGTTGAACAGCGTTGATACTAATGTAGGTGAAGTTTTAGCGGAAAATTCTGAATTACTACTTAATTATTTAGGATATTCCGGTAGTGTGAGTTCAAAGGTTAAAAATGGCGCCACCATTATGGCAACCGTTGGCTACATGGTAAACGAAAATATCGCTGTAGAGGCTGGCTACCGAAACATAAGTTTTAATGTTGATTCAATTGTTCAAGTTGATGGTCTCGGTGATTCCAAATTAAAAGAAGATCTTAACTACTCGACCTTCACATTGGGTGGCGCGTATCACTTCTAACTTTCAATAACAATGGTTAGATAACGCTTGTGGGTGCCAATTGGCACCCACTGTTTTTGTTAGGGGTCTTTTTTTTCTACACTCAATTGTGGTAGTATTTGGGTACAACTAAACACAGGAGAAAAAAATGGCAATTGAATTCTACAACGTAAAAAAAAGAAAAAAAGTACAAATCGATGAATCGAGCATTGAGAAAGTAACCTACGATCGGCAACTTAAAGATGGCTCTACCCAAACCCGATACGCATTCAAAGCGGTTGATGACGATGGCACCAACCTAACCAAATTCTGTTCAAAATCGGATTTCGATCAATTATAATTTCCTGGCATTCTTTATATGCCCAACACCCCTGGGGCGGCTGATGTTCCGTCACCCCCCCTGTTTGTTGCTCCCCCAACACCTGATTATCTTCAGGCCTTAAATGAACGCAGGCAATGGTTAATGCATGCTTGCGATGGCCCCATTGTACTTGTTGCGCCCAAGCATGGCCCCAATCAGCAGTACCCATGGGCCCACTGCTACCAGCCGGTGTACCAAGACAGTTATTTTTTATATTTAACTGGTATTAATCAAACCGGCATTGCCATGGTGTTGGATCCAGCCACCAGCACCCAGCACATTTTTTTACCGGAATACAACCCAAAACACGCGTTTTGGGAGGGGGATCGGTTCAGTGTGAATTGCCCAAGCAGCCATGCATGGTTGGCCGCTTTGGGGTTTGATGCCATTCACCCCATGCAATCATTCAAATCGTTTTTAAATGCAATGGGGCATGCGAGGCCGTGGCATTTGCAATTGGCGTCTGGCAAAAAAGGGGGACAAAAAAACGAGGCATTTTATTTAAAACAACAATTGTCGCGCATGTTTCGGTCGTCGTTTGAGTGCGCGAGCATTTCTGAACTGTCATGGCGCCAGCGCCTGTCGCACCACCCCATCGATATTGCCGCCATTACCATGGGGGCAGAAAAAACCGGCAAGGCGTTTCTAAATGCAATTCGTGCCCCCTTTACCAGTGAAACCGAGCTTTGTGGGCAATTGGTTGGTGAATTGCTCAAACAAACCCCGTATGGCTTGGCATTTTCACCCATTGTGGCAGCCAATGCTCATGGTGCCATTCTGCATTACACCCAAAACAGTGGGCCCATACAGCCTGGTGAGTTGGTGCTGTTGGATTTTGGGTTGCGCTGGCAGGGCATGTGCACCGATGTATCTCGCACTATACCTGCGGGTGGGCGTTTTAGCGATCTTCAACAGCGCTTAATGGGCATCGTGTTAACAGCTCAGTTGGCCACCATCGCCCAGGTAAAGGCGGGCGTCACCGTTCAGGAACTTAATGAGTTTGCTTGGCGCACCTTAGATGCCGAGTTGCACCAATCCTTTTTACGCAAGGGGGGCACCATGAATCGGCCCTACAAGATCCAACCCCACAATATTGGCCATTTGTTGGGCTTTCAGGTGCACGATGGTGACGCTAACCGTGGATACAACACCCAACCGTTACCAGAAAATAGCATCATCACCATTGAGCCTGGGCTGTATGGCGAATTTGAATGGCAGGGAGAAGTGATTCATTGTGGCATTCGCATTGAGGACAACCTGTTGGTTCAACCCCATGGGGCCATTAATTTAACCCAAGCCATTCCAAAATCATGCCAAGCCATAGAAGCTGCAATGGCAGCAATGGGGTGATGGGCAGGTTCATTTGCAAGGCATTTTTTGGTATGATAAAAGGCATGAAGCCCGTTGTATTGTTGTGTTTTATTCTTTGGTTGGTGGGGTGTGGCAAAGTGGCCCAGGACATCAACACCCAATCGGCCCAAAGCAATTACAAGCAGGCGTCCTTTAAGCAGGAACTTTCCAATGACCCCCCCCATGCATGGCTGCCCACTGCCAATGCCAGCACAATGGTGTACAGCTATTTAGAGGGCCTTGTGTTTGATAAGGGATTCGAAAAAATTGGCTGGGTACAAGCCGACATTCGCATGCCTGCTATCAGTACCAAAAACATCACTGCAACAATCACCAGTTACGATGCAAAAAAGAATTCAGTGACATCGCCTCGGTACCATCAGGGGGTTATATTGTTAACAAAGACGACCACCGATAACATCACCATCACCACGCGTTTTGATAAAATTCGATCAACATTTGATTATTACGTGTTATGGCATTACACCGACAAAGATTCGTATCATGTGCATGTATCCGATACCATTCCCTCGGCATCGGTGACCTTGAGTACGTATGATCATATTGTATCGGCCACATTTTTAAACCACATGAAAAAAGAAGCGTATAATACTGATACCATTATTCCGTTATCTATGTTCTATGCCATTGTTCCAACCGAGTCGGCCATGACCACCCAAAACATAGTGCCCACAAATAATGTGGCAAATTTTAAGGCTAACCAACCCAAGTTTGTGTATGATTTGCCATTGTTTAATCAATTCATTGATACGGTTACTTACGCTCATTTGAGCGATGAATACGATACCTTGGAGTATGCAAAAGATGCCTTTAGGGAACCATTACGGTCCGCGATGTTGGCCAGTATTAAGCGGCATTTTGATCGCACATCAACGCCCAACCAACAAAATGATTAAGGGGGTCATATTTGACCGAGATGGTACCCTGATTCAGCATGTCCCATATTTGCATCACCCAGCGGATGTTGTGTTTTTTGATGGGGTCATGGATGCGTTAAGCCAATTGCACCAAGCTGGTGTGGCATTGTTTATTGCCACCAATCAATCGGGCATAGGGCGCGGGCTTTTTACCGACGATGAGTACCATAGGGTGGCCCATCATATTCACCAGGCCCTAGATCAGCATGGCATTCCCATTCAGCAGACCTATTATTGCCCGTATCATCCCGAACATGGCATTGGGCACTACAAGCAAGACTCACACCTCAGAAAGCCAAATCCAGGCATGTTGCTTCAAGCCATGGCGGACCACAACTTGAATGCGTCCGATGTGGTGATGGTTGGGGATTCCCATGTGGATATTCAGGCAGCAGCACGTGCTGGGGTAAGATCAGCATTGGTAACCACCGGGGTTTCAGCCGAATTAATGGAAATTAATCCCAATTACATTGGCCCCAGTGTATTGGACATTGTTGATAACTTCATTCTGGCATGAGCACCCTCGATATCATTTCCAATGGCCACGGCGAGGACATGATTGCAGCTACTATTGTTGGCGCCCTTGAGGATCAACCCATTGCCAATGTGTTTCCCTTGGTGGGGAATGGGGCGGCATTTACTTCAATGGGCATCACCCCAACCATTACCCAGCCCCCGTTACCCAGTGGCGGTTTTGTGTTTGGTTTGAACGACTTTTTGAACGATATTCGAGCTGGTTTTTTTGGGCAATTTTGGCGTCAATCAGCGGCCCTTCGCCAATCAACAGCCAGTGCTCAATTGGTGGTTGGCGATGTGTATGCCTTGTTCATGGCCACTCGGCACACCAAACGGCCAACCGTGTTTTTTCCAACCGCTAAGTCGGAGCGTGCCATACCGCATTATGCGATTGAGCGTTTGTTTATTAAGTCCAAGGCGCAATTGGTGTTTCCCAGAGACATTGAAACCCATCGCATGTTTCAGTCTCATGGCATTCGGTCTCGTTTTTTTGGCAATCCAATGTTTGATCATATGGTATCAAATGCACAAAAACAATCGGAGCTGTCGGTGGCTTTGTTGCCAGGCTCTCGTAACGAGGGCATAGGGAACATTGGGTTAATGTTGGACGTCATTGATCAACTAAACTTAAACAGGCCGGCGGACTTTTGTTTTGCGTTGCCAAAGCACTTTGATGAGCACACATTGGCGGTGGCCATTGCCAATCGCCCGTGGGTGATTCAATCCTCGCCACTTCAATTGCAGCATGCCAAGCAATCCATTTGCATTCAAGTATCGCATTCATTTTTTGATGTGCTGCAAGCAGCCAATGTGGTGATTGGTTTGGCTGGCACAGCCAACGAACAAGCCATGCATGCCAAGCGACAATTAATTTCTTTTGTTGGCACTGGGCCACAATCCAACAAACAACGATTTCTAGCCCAACATCAATTAATTGATGGTGTATCCCCGGTATTTATTGATTCATCCCAACCCTCAATAATTGCAAATCAGTTGCGTAATCTATTCAGCACCCAAATGTTTCCTTGGACACCGCTATCGGATCATTTCCAATCGGCATCCACCACCATTGCAGGTTGCTTGATGCAAGAGTTTTTATAGAAACGGCAGAATATGGGTGTCAAAGGCAAATGTTAAGTTGGCTTTTAAATTCGCCATGGGGTCTTTGAAGTTTGATGCGTAAGATCGGTTAACAGCTAGCGACAAATCAAGAAAAATATTCTTTTTCCATTTGAACCGTTGCCCCAATTCGACGGACACCATTAAATCCCAATCTGAATAATGGTTAAACCCTGCCAAGCCTTGCAAGAAAATGCTGCTGGTTTGCCCATTTTGGTCCAAATACATTCGGCCACCAATAGCGACCCCCAAATCCCCAGTGCGTTTGTTAAATTCATCTTGTGGATTTACGTGAATATTGTACATCGTGGACCAACCGTTTTTTTGAGGCACTTCATATTGCAACTGAATATCGCCTCGAGCAATCAACGATTCTAAATTGGTGCTAAGGTAGCGTGCAACCGCAGGGGGTGTTTTATCAGGTACTTTTGGTTGGGTTTGATTGATGGTTATGGTCCCAGTGTTGGGTTTATCTGTACCGTCTTCAAATAAGGTTTGGCCAACACAGTTGGCAGATATTGCAGCAAATAAAAGTGATGAGATTATAAACTTCATGAAATGTATTATAATGTTGAATGAATAAATGGTACACTCATTTTTGATGAATCATTTAATTGTTGGTGAAAGCATTCCCCTAATCGATGACCAACTGCATGTTATTTTTGAAGAGCACCATGACCGTGAGTTTCATCGATTTGGTGATGCAGTGGCAATGAGCGATGCATTGGCGCACTGTCAACAATGCGATATGTTTTCCCCAAAAAAAGGGCTTTTAATCAGGCAGCCAAAATGGCTAAAAACCAGCAATGCAGCCGACTTGGACATGTTGAATAAACTGCTTGATCTGGCTCAGATGCATGATGTGGTATTGGTGATTGTTGCAAAAAGCATCGATAAGCGAAGTTCAGTTTACAAGCGACTCAAGGCATTTTCGCTGTCAGAAACCAATGCGGCACCGTTTAAAGAATGGGAAACCCAAAAAATATTGGATTGGATGATGAGTTATTGCAGAAACCATGACGTTACCATTGAGCCTTCGGCCGCCAAGTTATTGGTGAACGCTTATGGCACACAGGTGGGAATTATGAAGCAGGAACTTACCAAATGCATGGCAACCATTTTTCCAAAAACAGCCATCACAATGGCAGATATGCAGGCCACCTCGAGCCACGCGCTGGGGCATTATACCCAGTTATCTGATGCCGTTAAGGGTGGGAATGCCCAGGGCATTTGCACAGCCATCCATGCTTTACTCGCCATAAAAGAAGATGCCTATAAAATTGTAAGTCAGTTGGTGTTTCAAGTGAACCAAGGGTTGCCCCTTATATTGGGGTTGGCCAATAATATGTCGCCAGATACTGTTGCTACTGCTTTAAACAAGCACCCCTATTTTGTGAAGAAACAAATGGCTGCGTATCGAAATAACCCACTACGGTCAAAATGGACCACACTAGTTGGGTGTCTATGCACCATGGACGAGCGCATAAAAACCGGAAAATTGACAGCCAAACAAAGTTTGATTTGGTTTTCAAATTGTCTTAAATATCAATGATAATCCATGCATTAATCCCCTTCCTTTTGCCGATACCTTAAATAAGAGAGAGCAATTATGTCAGAATTTAAAATTAACAAGCATTCAGATACGTTTGAAAACAACAAGCAGAAGGATCTGTCTGAAAAAGAACGCAATCAATTTAAAGATGAATTTGATGAAATTAATGATTTAATCAACGCAACGTTGGATGTCCCTGAAGACGCTGATATTCGGTCATCCACAGTGGCAGAGGTCAATGAACCTGAGATCGGCGTGAAGAACGACCCACTGGCAATCAATGATAATGCTGCCAAGCAAGCCGATCAGTTGCGGCAAAAACTGATAGAATTGGGCATTAAGAAAAGTGACCGAACGGGCAAGCAGCTCAAGGCATCTGGAGACGATTAACCCCATGGGTGATGTGTCGTCCATTGGCCCTAATTTACCGTCCTTGGTTGAAGAGATTATGAAAAACTGTGAAAACGATGGCATGCTTTCAGGTATTGTGAATTCATCCACCAATACCAACGAGTTGTTGGATAAATTAAGCATTCTGGAAACGGCCACTCAAAATGCCGGCATTGTGTCTGCCATTACCAATATTCGACAGGCTGTTGACAGTGGGGTGTCGCTTACAGACCTTAAAACCAGCGGGCCATCGGCTTTGTGAATCTCTAAATGGCCCAATTAGGGGTTGGCAATGCGTTTTGCAAGCCCTTTGAACATGAAAAAGTGCACCACGTAAAAGGCGTACCAATACAGCCGCCCAAAAATTCCGTTTGGCCGAAATGTGGCAGTTTGAACCAATCTTGGTGGATTTTCACCTTGGATTTTCCATTCCAACCAAGCGTCACCTGGTAATTTCATTTCGGCAAATAATAGCAATCGGCCTTCGCTTTTATTGGCATAGATCACCCGCCAAAAATCAAGGGCATCGCCGGTATGAATGTTGGTTTGATGGGTTCGCCCTCGGCTGAGCCCAACCCCACCAACGCACTTGTCGATAAACCCCCGTACCTGCCACAGCCAATGGCAAAAATACCAGCCATTTTGGCCCCCTATGGCCCAACATTTATCGATGACAGCCGTGGGGTTGGTAATGGGCACTTCATATTGGTCGATAAAGCAACCATGAGTTGGCACATGAATGAAATTTGATAGCCCCTTGCGTTGTTTTGCAATGTGCCACGAATCGCGCCAACTTGATAACACGGAATGGTCCTCGATTTCAGAAAATGTTTGTTTTAAGGCCGCACCAAAGCCAATGGGTGATATTGGAACTATGCCTGTAATGGCATTATTATTGCACACGCTATCTTCTTTCATGCTTTCCACCAAATATTGCGATAATGAAAAGTTGGTGCTGGTAATAAAATACAACCACAGCGATGACATTCGCAGTGAAAGCAAGGGAATGCACACAATCCAACGCCTAAGCCCCCTAAACTTGGCCAATTTTAGTAGCATTGACCGAAATGTTAGCACATCTGGCCCACCAATATCGAAGCATTGCCCATAGCATTTGGGGTGATGAATGACCCCCAACAGGTATTCAATCACATTGACAATGGAAATGGGTTGGCAACGGTTTCGAATCCATTTTGGGGGCAACATAATGGGGAGTTTTTCTACCAAATCCCGAATGATTTCAAAGGATGCCGACCCTGACCCAATGATAATGCTGGATCGCAGTGTGGTGGTTGGAATGCCAGATTCGTTTAAAATGGTTTCAACAGCCAGCCTGGACTTTAAATGTGGGGATACATTGTCATGATTGGCCAACCCACTCAAGTAAATGATTTGCTCAATGGCGGTTTGTTGCAGCATGGCAATAAAATGGTGCGCAATGGTGCTTTCTTCTTCGATTAGATTTTTTGGGGCATCGTTCATGGCATGCACAAGAAAATAGGCCACATCAATGTCCGTAGGGACGCGGCCAATGCCGGCACCGGTGGCCAAATCTGCAATCATAATGTCGCAGCCAAGCTTGGCAATGTCTGCGCCGCGTTCGGGGTGACGGATCAGGCAGGTCACCCGAATGCCCTGTTTTAGCAATGCTGGGATCAGGCGCTTTCCAATGTAACCGGTGGCGCCAGTTAACAACACATGTTGGGGTATTTTATACGGAGAAATCGGGGTCACTCAGGCACCCGTTGGCCATCCCAGGCAAACACCTGGCCGCTTTGTTCAGGGCCAACGCTGTGAACAATATTATTGAGGATGTAAGTGGCGCTTTGTTGCGGTGTAAATAATGTTTCTGGTTTAACGTGTGACTGAAAGGGGGCCGATAAGGCCGTGGCCACTGTGCCGGGGTGAATGCCCACAATGCTCAGGTTCTTATTGTAGCGTTTCATTTCGATGGCCGCGGATTTAATGATCATATTCAATGCCGCTTTGGCCGCCCGATACGAGTACCACCCACCCAATTGGTTATCGCCAATGCTGCCAACCCGGGCCGACAAAATGCCCATTACAGATGGGGTTTGTTTTGCCATCAGGTGGGCACAGTGTTTAATGACCATGGCTGGCAATACCGTATTGCAATGGGTGGCCCATTGAAAATACTCTGGTGTAATATGGGCCAACTTTTTTTCTGGCCCTTGGCCGTTTTGGTGCAAGCCACCAATGGCGCACAAACACATGTCAAATGGCGCGGTGGCTTCGGGTGCCAAACAGTCACCCAGGGCATCGGGGCTGTCCCAATGAATGGTGCGAATGGTTTGGGTGTTGCTCAATGTTACGGGGGGTAAGGTGGCTGTGGGGCGAATGGGTGCCACCACGTGTACATTTGGGTAGTGGGCCACCAGGGCAGCCATTAGTGCCTGGCCAATGCCCCCGGTTCCCCCAAAAAGCAAAATGCGTGCCATACCTTTAGTTATACCCTAAACATGGGCGAATGCACATAAGAATCTTCATTTACAATGCACGTGGGTGCGGCATGGGGGTGTGCATTGGGCAAAAAAAAGGGCCGATCAACGGCCCTTTCGTGCATTTAAGTAACGCGAAACTTAGAATAAGTAAGCAATACCGAATGATGTGGTGTTGAACAAGTTGGTTGTTTTAACTTCAGTCTCGCTAGCACCTTTATATTTTAGTGTATTCTGAGAATACAAATCAATGTCAGCCGTTAACACAATGTTGGATGACAATGCGCGCTCAAAACCAGCAACGATGGCCAAGGTATTGTTTGTATCGATATCTTTGCTAAATTCTTTACCAGAAACCATGGTGTAGCTTACACCTGCTGTTAATGCAGTCATTGAATCCAACGCAATTTTGTAATTACCACCAAACTTGATAGAAGTGTTTTCTCTTTTTGGTGTTGCATCGTTAGAATTGCTATTAAATGT
>JADHOE010000035.1 GCA_016779165.1 Candidatus Margulisiibacteriota bacterium
TGAATAATTGGGCTAAATCGTCATTAGAAAAATCAGTAATATTATAATACCGATACAAAGCGGATGGGGTGTTATGTTTTTTGTATATTTTTCTCATTCGGGGTTCATTTAAGTAATAAATGTTCAATAAATCACGCCACCACGCTTCAACGGTTGACTTATTTTGATCCGAAGGATCCATGCAATAATGCAGGCGTTGAATAATGTCGATCCATTCATCAAATTCTATATCAGCATCCCGACCATCTGCATGGATTGCCTTGAATGCGGCAATACCTGGTTTTAGTGTGTCGCAAATCATGGTCATCGTATCACAATTAAGTTTTTTAAACGGAGTCTTATGTTCGTCAAGAATTTGATGTGCATTATGTCTAATCGTAATGCCTTCGTATACACTTAATTCTTTGACATTCGCCATTAAAGCATTGTTGAATAGAAAATCTGGCATTGTCAATGCATCACCCTGACGGAGTGGGCCATGCCTCTTTTTACCGCCCTCAGTTGACGTCACCCCCCTTGGAATTGTACCGTTGATGCATGACCAAAACCTTGCTTGTCACCAGTGCGTTGCCCTATGCCAATGGGGACATTCATTTGGGGCATTTGGTGGAACACGTTCAAACCGATATCTTTGTTCGGTTTCAAAAACACTTGGGCCATGCCTGTTATTACATGTGTGCGGATGACGCCCATGGCACGGCCATCATGCTCAGTGCTGAAAAAGACGGGGTGACCCCTGACGCTTACATTGACGCTGTTAAAGCACAGCACATCAGCGACTTTAAGCAATTTAACATTGATTACGATCATTATTATTCTACTCATAGCGAGGAAAACAGGGTATTGTCGGAGTCCATTTACAATGCGGCAAACGACGATGGCGGCATCATTAAAAAAGACATTCAACAGTACTTTGACGAGGACAAAGGCTTGTTTTTGGCCGACCGTTATATTAAAGGTACGTGCCCAAAGTGCGGGGCGACTGATCAATACGGCGATGCCTGCGAGGTGTGCTATGCCACCTATTCGGCCACAGAGTTGGTGGACCCGGTATCGGCGTTGTCCGGAAAACCGCCGGTATTAAAAGAATCAACGCATTATTTTTTTGATTTAGAAAAATACCGCGAGCACATTACCCAGTGGTTGGCCACAGACCCGGTATCGGACCCTGTAAAAAACAAATTGAATGAATGGCTAACGGGCGATTTAAAGCCTTGGGACATATCCCGGGATGCGCCGTACTTTGGGTTTAAAATTCCTGGTACCGATGACAAGTATTTTTATGTGTGGTTGGATGCCCCCATTGGCTACATCGCCACCACAGAATCGTGGGCAACCGCCAATGGCAAAACCTGCCATGCGTTTTGGAAAAATGATGCGGTTGAGATTCATCATTTTATTGGCAAGGATATCATGTATTTTCATACCTTGTTCTGGCCGGCCATGTTGGCGGTATCGGGGTTTAATCAACCCAAAAAAGTGCACATCCATGGGTTTTTAACGGTGAACGGTGAGAAAATGTCCAAAAGCAGGGGCACATTTATTTTGGCCCGTGATTATGCCAAGTTATTGAACCCCGATATCTTGCGATATTATTATGCCGCCAAATTGTCCTCGTCCATGGACGATATTGATTTTAATTTGGAGGACTTTGTACAGCGCATTAATTCAGATGTGCTGGGCAAATTCATTAATATTGGCAGCCGCATAGGGGCCATTGTCACCAAAAAATTGGATGGCCAACTGTCCACCATCGATGCCGAAGGCTTAGCGTTATTGGATGATATCCTGGCCATGTCCGACGCCATTTCAGACGCCTATCAATCGTTGGATACCCATAAGGGCATGCGAATGATCATGCAATGCGCGGAATTGGCCAATAAATACATTGACGACAAGGCGCCTTGGGCGTTGGTTAAAGATAATGCCGATGCGGCGCGTGTGGTGTGCACGGTGGCATTAAATGCCCTTCGCATATTATGCATTTACCTCGCCCCGGTGATGCCGGGCGTTACCCAGCAATTGTTTTCTTTTTTGGGGGTGTCGTCCCAACATTGGGCGCAATTGCCCCAGCACATCACCAATGCAACGCTCGCGCCGTATGAGCATGTGTTAAAGCGCTTGACTTTGGACGATGTGGCGCCGTTGGTGAACACTACCCAATAAAAAAAATAGTGCCTATTGAATCCGATCTCAGATTTATCATTTTATGATACACTTCATGCATGGTAACCATTCACGATTTAAATCGATTATCAGCTGAAAAAAATATTGAACTTCCACCATCGGCGGTTCCTTTTTTATTAACATTATCGCCCACCTCTGATGACGAGTTGTCCGATGCCATGGATTCGGTCATGGCCGCGTATGCCAATAAAGACAATGCCGATGTGGTGTCATCGTTGCATCAATTGTTTCAAATGAAGGCCACCAATATCACCCTGCCCTTATATGGCTCATCCGTATCCTGTGGGTTTACCTCGCCGGCGGAAGATCATGTCGAAAATCAGTTATCTTTGGATGATTATTTGGTGTCAAACCCTGAATCCACATTTTTTGTTCGCGCATCCGGCGATAGCATGATTGGTGCCGGCATATTTGATGGCGATTTATTGATTATTGATCGGTCCATTGAAGTAAAAAACAATGCCATTGTGTTGGCCATTTTAGATACCGAATTTACCGTAAAGCGGTTAATTAAAACAGGTGATTCCATTACCCTTCGGGCCGAAAACGATGCTTACGATGACATTCAGGTGCGCGGCAATCAAACCATGATGGTGTGGGGTGTGGTGGCGCATGTAATTCATCATTTAAAATAGTCTTCTGCCATGATTGCGCTTGTCGATTGCAATAGCTTTTATTGCTCATGTGAGCAGGTGTTTCGGCCGGACTTGGTCAATAAACCTGTCGTTGTGCTTAGCAATAATGACGGGTGTGTGATTGCACGAAGCAACGAAGCCAAGGCCTTGGGGATTCCCATGGGGGCGCCATACCACCACTACAAAAAGGTAATGGCCTTTCACAATGTGGCCGTTTTTAGTGCAAATTTTCCTTTGTATGCTGATTTTTCAAGTCGTGTGATGGCCATTTTAGAGCGATTTTCCGATGCCGTTGACATTTATTCAATAGATGAAGCATTTATTAACATGGGCGGGATAACCGATGACCCCATTGGGCATGCCGCTACCATTCGGGCCACAATATTAAAATGGACAGGCATTCCTGTGTCCATCGGCATTGCTCCAACCAAGGTATTGGCCAAATGCGCAAATCAGTTTGCTAAAAAATTGCCGGATTCAGGGGGGGTATTTGCGTTAACGCACCCTCAGGTGACCGATGAAGCGCTTAAACAAACCCCCATTGGTGACCTTTGGGGGATTGGCTCCCAACATGCAGCCAAACTTAAACGACATCATGTAACAACAGCATTGCAATTCAAAAACCATAGAAATCGACCCCAATTGTTGAAATGGCTCACCAAGGTGGGGCTTCAGGTGCATGATGAACTCAATGGGGTCAGTTGCATTGCGCTTCACGATATGAATTTGCCTCGAAAAAACATTCAAGTGGCCCGCTCCTTTCGGCCTGAATTAACATCGATTGACGATGTTCAAGCAGCCATTGCCACATTTGTCACACGTGCCATGGAAAAGCTTCGTGCACAACAGTCGCTGGTGCAATGCATCACGGTATTTGTCCGTTCCAATCCCTTCCAGAAAGATACCCCCCATTACCGAAAGGCACTGTCGGTGGGGTTTTTAACCGCAACAAACGATACCTTTGTTGCAATGAAAGGCGCGCGAATGGCATTAAAGCGGGTGATGGTATCGGGTGTTTCAATAAAAAAAGCCGGGGTGATTTTATCGGAAATTACCGATGATGCGTCTGTTCAGGAGTCGTTGTTTGATCAGGCAAGGGTCAATCCACTCATGGCGGTATTGGATGGCATTAATCAGCGCTACGGCCGAGATACCATTCAATTGGCCAATCAAAAACGCTACACTCAAAAACGTCGTTCGCCGCAATGGGTATCGCCACAGTACACCACCCAATGGTCCGACGTATTGACGGTAAGTTAAACCATCGTCCATTGGCATTATATTAATTTTCTTCGATGTTTTAATTCGTGTGAACGTGGGAATAGTGGTGTTATAGGGGGAAACATGCCAAGAAACCACGTATTGCACTCACTTTTAGCCATCGCATTATGTTCAACACTTAGTGTTGCCCAAATGAAAATATCATCCTACGATGCCAATTCAGCTGTTAAAGTTGCATCATCAGGCTCTCAAATATCGGCATCCAATGTGATTGCAACCAGCCAAAACAAAAAACTTGATGTGCTGGGGTTTTGGTTTGTTAACACGGGGCTAACGTACAGCGATGATGTGGTGGTTATGCGGGTTGCATTCAATAACTTTTTGTTTGATTCAGCCGAACAAGGGGTGGCAGTTCGAGACATTAACATGTTATCCGATACAGTGGCTGAGCTTCAAAGCGACCCCCTGTTTTACCCAAACCCATTTCGATTTTCAAACCCTAATAAAGAAACTGGTGAGGCTGGGGGCACCCTGTATTATCAGTTGTCCAAACCCATGGAAATTGAAATTCAAATGTACGACATATTTGGGCGTCGAATTTGGAAAGAAAACGTTGCTGCTGGTAGCCGGTATGGCCGAAGTGGCATGAACCAAATCACATTTAATAAATCCACACTCAATGGCTATGAAATGTCCGCCGGGGTTTACTTCTACATCTTCCTTCACCAGGGCGAAGTCATCTACCGCGGAAAAGTAGCGGTTGTTCCGTAAATAAATTTGCTTTTCCTCCTTTTTTGAATCTGTTATAGTTTTAATAGTTTTAAGTTAAGGAGTTGTCATGCGCCGAGCATTAACAAGGCTTTTCCCTTCATTAAATTGTGATTTAGGTATTGATTTAGGAACAGCTAACGTATTGGTTTTTGTTAGAGGAAAAGGGGTGGTTATTCAGGAGCCTTCCGTCGTGGCCCTAGATTCAAAAAAGAACTTGGTACTGGCTGTGGGAGATGACGCCAAGCGTATGATCGGCCGCACACCTGGAAATGTTGTTGCCGTTCGTCCACTTCGCGATGGTGTTATCGCCGACTTTGATATCACCGAAACCATGTTGAAACACTTTATTCGAAAAGCATTGGATCGCAAGCTCTTCTTTACAAAGCCACGGATTATTATTGGAATACCATCTGGGATTACCGGTGTTGAGAAACGTGCGGTACTTGATGCCGCTTATCAAGCAGGTGCACGAGAAGCCTATTTATTGGAAGAACCCATGGCAGCCGCCATTGGCGCGTCATTGCCTGTATCCGAACCATCAGGCAGCATGGTGGTTGATATTGGTGGTGGTACCACCGAAGTTGCGATCATTTCATTGGGAGGCATTGTTGTTGCCAAATCCATTCGTGTAGCGGGGGATGAAATGGACGATGCGATTATTTCCCATTGCAGGGAAAATTATCGTTTGCTCATTGGTGAGCGTACCGCTGAAGACGTCAAAATTCAGTTGGGCTCTGCGGCTGAATACGAAGAAGAAACATCCATGGAAGTGCGAGGACGAGATTTGGTGTCAGGATTACCAAAAACATTTACATTTTCATCCATTGAAATACGAGAAGCCCTAAAAGATACCATTTCAACCATTGTGGATGGCATTCGACAAACTCTTGAAAAAACACCCCCTGAATTATCGTCAGACATCATGGACCTGGGCATCACCTTAGCTGGTGGAGGTGCGTTGCTTAAAGGGTTGGATCGACACATCCAGGAACAAACCAATATTGTTACCCGAATTGCTGAAGATCCTTTGAAATGTGTGGCCCTTGGCACCGGAAAAGCCCTCGATGAAATTGAGGTCTTCAAAAAAGCCCTCATCACCGATTAATTGGCATCAACCCTCAACGTAAGCGTTGATTTAACGCCAGTTGGCCTTTATATTCATGTCCCGTTTTGCATGGCCATATGTCCGTATTGCGCCTTTTACAAACACCCATACAATAAAGCATCCATGGCCCAGTTTGTGGCGGACTTGGTTGTAGAAATAGCCCATTACAACCACCACTTTGGGGCACTACCGGTGGACACTATTTTTTTTGGTGGCGGTACGCCGAATGTGGTATCAAAACGTGACTTTTCTACCATTATGACTGCCATTCATTCACACTTTAATGTGCTGCCAACTGCTGAAATTACCATGGAAATGAACCCCGGCATCCATTCCGTTTCTAAATTGGAATTTTTCAAACGAATGGGCATTAATCGTGTGAGCATTGGTGCCCAGTCATTTAATGACACAGTATTAACCGATTATGGCCGGCATCATCGCGTGTCAGACACGCTAACATTTATTCAACACATCCAAGATATTGGGTTTGCAACCCACAGTGTTGACATTATATTTGGCCATAGGCATCATACTGAGTTGCATGCCATGGATTCACTAGAGCAGGTGTTGAAACTTAATATTCCACATGTAGCGCTGTATGGGCTTGCCATATTAAAAAATACCCCATTTCACACCATGGGCATGACCATTGATGATGACCAGCAAGCCGACCAATACGACACCATCCAAGGCATATTAAACAGCAGTGGGTATCACCAATACGAGGTATCCAATTACTGTGTTACAGATGCTGAGTGCAACCATAACATCAAGTATTGGACATTCAAGCCCACCATAGGCTTAGGTCCCGGGGCCCATTCTTTTTTTAATGGATACCAATATGCAAACCGCACCCAAGAGCGTTGGGGCACGCCACCATTAGCGACCATGGCAACACCAAACCCTGAGCCGGTGCCTTTATCGTTATTTTTGGCCACTCGCCTGCGTT
Source organism: Candidatus Margulisiibacteriota bacterium (assembly GCA_016779165.1). Taxonomy (GTDB): domain Bacteria; phylum Margulisbacteria; class Marinamargulisbacteria; order UBA817; family UBA817; genus UBA817. The sequence goes on from JADHOE010000035.1 coordinate 6,869, forward strand.
ACTTAACGCCCATTTTTTACCACGAATTGCTAAATCATGCCCCACAATCTGTGTGTGATTCCTTAATTCCAAAAATTAATGAAAGTGCTAAAATGGGGTGGATGGTTGCTGACAATGAATCGTTTCAATTGTCCCAACGTGGGTGTTTGTTATTGGATGAGATCATTGGATTTTTAGATATTCCTTCATGAACTCAAATAACAACCCAACCACTGGCCTAAAGCATTGGATCTACAGCCTAGGGCGTTGGTTTAGCCTGGACACCTTGCTTGGCGTGGTTGCGATTCAGCTTAATCTCATTCAGCCAGTCACCTGGCACCAATGGGGGCTCATCGGCGGCCTATGCATGGCCACATCCTTGTGTTACATGATTGATCGATGCATGGATGCCATGTGGGGGCACGATTCACATAGCCATCGCCACAGGCTGTATGCCAATCACCCAATTGCGTTAATCGCATCCGTTGTTATGTTGAGCCTTATTGCATTGGTATTTTGGTATCATTTGCCAACCAATGCCCAATGGCAATTGTTGAGGTTAGGGGTTGGGTTTATGGTCCATTTAGCATGCTTGTCCC
>JADHOE010000015.1 GCA_016779165.1 Candidatus Margulisiibacteriota bacterium
AAAACATGGAACACAACCAAAAAAATTCAGGGGTTAATCGACCACTTAAACATTTATGTTTGGATGCACAATACCCAACGAACACCACTGTTTTCAAACTAAATGGGGAGTGCCATGCCTATTTTTTGGTATTTTGGGCATTTTTGACTATAAATCTTTAAAATTAGACGCCATTACAACGCTATTTTGTGGAAATTTATGCCAACCTTATCGCACTCTAAATCGTTTACAGGTTAATGGGGCAGTTATGAATCGTTCCTAGTCATTCACTGCTTGAAACAACAGTTCATATGTATCCATGTAGGTTTTTGCTGACTTGGCCATGCCCTCAGCAAAGGGAACAATGGTGGGCGACGTCATCAAGCCAGGCGGCTCGTTTGCACCCTCAAAGTACCCTTGCACCAGTTGAACGTCCCGTTCAACCCGCGTTACTTTGTTGGGTTCACGTTCATAAAACACAGCACCATCCAATGTCCACAAGCCATCAGACGATTCGAATGATGCAATCTTAAATTGCCCCACCATAACATCCTCATCGTAAAGAATTCCATTCCCATCAATTTGTGGGCTGTTGGTGTTTAGATAAATGCGTCCCTTGGTGCCCATCACTGGCAAATGATGCGCCATTGAACGAAGCAGGCCATCAGGGTCTCTGTAAAATCGGCCATCAAAAGTATAAAGTGCAACGCCGTTTTGAGGCTCCAAACAAAACATATTCAACCCACCATCCACATAAACATCCAAAGGCCGATTCGAAAGCACGGGTTGTTGGCGGGCCCAATCAATATATTGAACCGGCACAATTTCACTATCATTTCGCATCACATTTACAAACTTATACCGTTTATAGCCGGGCACATTCAAATGAACAATGGCACTCAAATGAGCCTTATAATTCAAAAATTGACCCGCCATGCCCTCTTTCACCATCCGATAATCACGTTGCATATTGGCTTCATAAAGGTGGGGCCAATCCTCATACGGCTTTTTTGCAAAGGGAAGAGGCTCTGGGGCAACAGCATGCAATTTAATGCACAACACCAAAAAGAAGGGCACATAAAAACCCATTAATTCTGATTATATTAATCCTTGGGCACTTAAGTAATGTTCAGCATCGAGTGCGGCCATGCAACCGGTTCCTGCCGCAGTTATGGCTTGTCGGTACACATGGTCTTGCACATCACCACAAGCAAAAACACCATCAATGTTTGTTTTCATGGTATCAGGCGTTGTAATAACGTAACCAGACTCATCCAAGGTCAACTGACCATTTAAAAAGTCGGTGTTTGGCGTATGACCTATGGCATAAAACAACCCACTGGCATCCAAGGTCTCAACGGCAGATGTTTGATTATTTTTTACTACCACCTGAGCCATCATTTGATCCCCCTGCACTTCCTGCGCCTCGGTATTCCACTTGATGTCAATTTTTGAATTGGCAAACGCACGTTCTTGCATCACCTTCGATGCACGCAATTCGTCTTTCCGAACCAACATGGTCACCTTCGACGCAAATTTGGTTAAATAATTGGCTTCCTCAACAGCTGAATCACCCCCACCAATTACCACCAAAGGCTTGTTTCTAAAAATGGGTAACGCACCATCACAAACAGCACACGCCGATATGCCTTTTTGCCAAAACACATCTTCCCCTTTAATGTGCAATCGCTTGGCAGTTGCCCCCGTTGCAACAATCACAACATGGGCAAATACATCTCCAAAGCTGCCCGATACTTTAAAAGGCCGAGTTGAAAAATCAACTGAATCCACTGTTTTTGTTAAGATTCTTGCGCCACAATTTATGGACTGTTCCCTCATTGCCATCATCAAATCTGGCCCCATAATTCCATTTGGAAACCCAGGAAAATTCTCCACATCTGTGGTGGTGGTTAATTGGCCACCTGCCGCTACCCCACTGGCATACTCACCTTCGTACATCACTGGGTTTAACAATGCCCTGGCAGCATAAATGGCTGCTGTGTGTGCGGCAGGGCCTGACCCTATAATTACAATAGTCTCAACATTGGCTTGATTATCTGTCATTGCTCATCTCCTTTTACATGGCAAAAAAGTCATTCACCAAACCATCTTCTTCCAACTTTCGTTTGGCCTGACGTTTTGCTTTTTCAATCATGTCCAAGGTGTCAAACACCTTGGGCTCGGTACCCACCCAATACTTTTCAATGGTCACTTTAGCATCATCTGGGGTATCTGCTGATGCAAGCATTTTTGTATCCCAATTCACCCGGCGTTTCACCATGCCACGCGGGTATTTAAAATCCTGGGCAGGCACCCCCACCAAGGCCTCCTTCATAAAGGCTTTCCACATTTGCGCCGGCACCCAACCACCGGTCACCCGATTCATGGGCTGATTATCATCATTGCCCACCCACGTTGCGCATACCATTTGTGGGACAAATCCAAAAAACCACGCATCTTTGTAATCAGACGTGGTGCCAGTTTTGCCGGCCACAGGGCGCGGTAACTTTGCACCACGCCCGGTGCCATAATCCACAATTCCGCGCATGGTATCCACCAATGTTACCACTAAATTTTCATCCAGTACTTGTGTCTCTTTAAACCGGTGATTGTATAAAGGAACCCCATTTCTGTCTTCAATTCGAAGGATTGACACGGGAGCTACTTTTTTTCCGTAATTTGCAAATACCATGTACGATTGAACCAACTCAATCATGCTCACTTCATTGGCCCCCAACGGCAACGAAAGCACCGGGGTCAAATTCGATTGAATACCGGCCTTCTTGGCCATGGATACAACGGTGGATGGCCCCACCAAATCATTCAACTTTACGGCAACCACGTTCACCGACTTTTCAAATGCACGGCGAATGGGCAAATTGCCAGAAAACTTCAATGAATAGTTTTGTGGAGAATATGGCCCTTCAATGGTATTGAATGTCACCGGCATATCAGAAACAATGGACCCAGGAGAAAAGCCTTTATCAAATGCTGCCAAATAAACAAATGGTTTAAATGCAGACCCAGGTTGTCGGTGCGCCTGAACGGTTCGATTGAATTGGGACTCAGAAAAATCTACACCCCCTTGCATTGCAATCACATGCCCGTTTCGTGGGTCAACCGCAATCAACGAGGCTTCGGTGTAATTTAAGCTGGGGTAGCGTTCGCCTTTCAACACAAACACTTGCTTGCCATAATCCATGTATTTTTTAACAACAGCTTCGGCATGTTGTTGCAACTTGTAATTCAACGTAGTGTACACTTTCATGCCCGATGTATACAGGGTCTCCTCACCATACATCTCAATCAGTTGATCCACCACATAACTTGAGAAAAATCCCGCCTTGTACCGGTGCCGTTTACGGCTCGCAAGGCTCACTTTTTCATTGTAGGCATCCTCCACCTGTTGGGCAGTAATTATCCCTAATACTTCCATGCGCTTTAACACCACCCGTTGCCGCCGCTTAAATCGATCGAAATATCGAAATGGGCTAAAAAGTTCGGGGCCTTTAAGCATACCAACCAACCCAGCAGCCTCGGCCAAGGTTAAATGCTTTGATTTTTTTCCAAAATACATTTGTGATGCCGATTCAATGCCGTACGCATTGTGGCCCCAGTACACTTGGTTTAAATAAAGCTCCAATATCTCCACCTTGGTGTACTTTCTTTCAATCTCAATGGCCATTAAAATTTCTTTTATTTTTCGTTCAATTTTCTTTTGTTTTTCCAAAAACAAATTGCGTGCCAACTGTTGGGTAAGGGTTGACCCACCCTCAACAAAAGCCATGGCAATTATGTCGCGGTATAACGCCCGCATAATCCCCTTAATATTGATGCCATTGTGCTTGTAAAAGTCGGTGTCTTCCATTGCAATCACCGTCTTTTGCAAAGTTTTTGAAATATCATCAATAGGAATTCGAATGCGATTTTCTTCCTGATGCAATTCCGCCAAAATCACCCCATCTGCAGAATATATCTTGGTTGTTTCGGCCGGTATGTATGTGCTGATTGATTCAATGTCAGGCAATTGACGGGTAAAATAAATCACAACGGCACCCACCAGCAAAGCCCCAACCCCTGCACCAATAATCCCCAACTTTAAACACCCCATTAAAAAGCGCTTAAACCCTCCCAAGCGGTTTTGCTGCGCCCCAAAGCGTTTTGAAGATGACGATCGGGATATTTTTCCGATGGCTCGCTTTGATCTAAAAATCATCGTTTGCTCCTGCCTCTGGTTTTATCTATCACATAGTGTAAAACATAAGCCTACCTAACGCAAACATCGACGCTCACTAAAAACCCGCTTATACTAAATCCATGGCCAATTTTGAATCCCACCGATTTGAATACATTATTACGGATCATCCATCGTTTGAATCGGTCATCAACAGTACCAAACCCCAAACCATCAAATGGGGTGCCGATCCATCGGCACCCGATCTGCATTTGGGCCATGCCGTCATTTTAAACCAACTTTCAAGACTTCAACAAATGGGCCACCACGTCCATTTTGTTATTGGTGATTTTACCGCTCGCATTGGGGACCCCACCGGAAAATCCAGCACCCGCCCAGCCTTAACAGAGGCCGAGGTTAAATCAAATGCCACCACATATTTAAGCCAAGTATTCAAGTGCTTGGATGAATCAAAAACCACCGTTCACTACAATTCCGAATGGTTAAACACATTATCCCCAACCGATATCATTTCGTTGTGCGCAAAAGTCACAGTCGCACGAATGTTAGAGCGCGATGACTTTTCCAAACGGTTTAAGGGAAACACCCCCATTGGCATTCACGAATTTTTATACCCTTTACTGCAAGGCTATGATTCGGTTCATCTAAAAAATGACATTGAAATTGGGGGCACCGATCAAACATTCAATTTATTGATGGGTCGCCACCTTCAAAAAGAAGCTGGGCTTCGGCCACAATCCGTGCTAACCATGCCCATTCTTGAAGGCTTGGACGGCACTCAAAAAATGAGCAAATCCTTAAACAATCACATTGCCATTCTCGATTCACCAAACGATATGTTTGGCAAGTGCATGTCCATCCCTGACACCCTTATCATTCGCTATCTATCGCTAATTACTCATGCATCCCCGACCGATATTCAAGCCACAAAACAGCAACTTGACGAGGGCATTAACCCTCGCACCGTCAAACTGGACTTGGCCACACGCATTGTCTCAACCTTTCATTGCGCATCCGATGCCACCAGCGCCAGAGACAACTTCATCAATGTATTTTCAAACCATGCCATACCTAACGATGTTCCTGAACTGTCAATTCAAAACCAAGACCCTTTGCCCATCCTTCAATTCATGTGCGACCAACACTTGGCACCATCTAAAAAGGAAGCCCGCCGTTTAATCGACCAAGGGGCTGTGTCCATCAATAACACAAGAATCCAAGACCCGAATCATCAATTCATACCAGAACCCAATACCATTATTAAAGTTGGAAAGCGAAAATTTTTAAAAATCACGCCATAATTTTAAATCGCTTAATCACCACCGGCGGTTTGCCCCACTCCCAAACGTTCGCTATGGCATTGTTATTTTTTATTCACAACTTACTCTCCTTTTGCAAAACAGCTCAAAATCGGCCAAAACAATCATTCTTAATTTAAAAGTGGGGTGATGGCCATTTTTTAAATTATTTCAATTTGGAAAGAATACAAAACCAATACCATGAAATGGTTTCATTTCGAGTCAAAACATGCTAATCTTTAAATAACGATTTATAACCATGATTTAGCCATGGCTAACATCGTTCTAATTTTTTAAAAGAGAGTGGAACTATGAGTCAAAATTATGGTGCGGATCATATCAAAGTATTGGAAGGCCTTGAAGCCGTTCGAAAACGCCCTGGCATGTACATTGGGTCCACCAGCATTAACGGGTTAAACCACCTAATTTATGAGGTCGTGGATAACAGTGTGGACGAGGCCATGGCGGGTTACTGCACCGATATTGACATCATCATCGACAAAGATAACATTGTCACTGTTACAGATAATGGTCGTGGCATTCCCATCGATACCCACAAAGAAAAAAAAATACCCGCCGTTGAAGTGGTGCTCACCACCTTGCATGCGGGCGGTAAATTTGAGGGGGAAGGTTACAAAGTATCCGGCGGACTGCATGGTGTTGGCGTATCGGTTGTTAACGCCCTTGCTGAATGGTTGGAGGTGTCCGTCAACCGCGATGGAAAAAACTACACCCAAACCTATTATAGAGGTGAACCTAAATCATTGATTGGCACATTTACTGACACCGCTGACGACACAGAAACCGGAACCACCATTAAATTCAAGCCCGATGAGAAAATATTCGACACGGTTGAATTTGGCTTAGATACCATTGCCCACCGACTGAAAGAATTGGCCTATTTGAACCGTGGATTAACCATTAATTTTTATAATTTTAGAGATTATGAAAATGAAGATGACGCCAAACAAACCTTTGGGTTTGAAGGTGGCATTTCATCTTACGTTGAAGACTTAAACCAAAACAAAGAGCCATTATTTTCTCCACCAGTGTATTTAAAAAAATCCAGGGAATTGTATGAGGTTGAAGTGGCTGTGCAATATGTGTCTGACCATTACGATGAACAAATTGCATCTTTTGCCAATAACATTCGTACTCGTGAAGGCGGCACCCATCTCTCCGGGTTCAGGACCGCCTTAACCCGAGTAATCAATGCCTTTGCAAAAAAATATGACCTCATTAAAAAAGATAAAACCAGTGCACTAACAGGCCAAGACCTTCGCGAAGGGCTGACTGCCGTAATTAGTGTTAAACTGCAAAACCCTCAATTTGAAGGCCAGACAAAAACCAAGCTTGGCAATTCAGAAATCAAAGGTGTGGTGGATTCTTTGCTTGACGAAGGGTTAACCGATTATATTGAAACCAACCCCAAAGTGGCCAAGCTGATTATTACCAAAGCATTGCAAGCGCAACGGGTACGAGAAGCCGCTAGAAAAGCCCAAGATCTTGCACGACGAAAATCAAGCCTAGAAAGCACCACGCTTCCAGGTAAATTGGCTGACTGTACGGAAAAAGACCCTGCCAAATGTGAAATATTCTTGGTTGAGGGTGACTCTGCTGGCGGATCAGCAAAGCAAGGTCGGGATCGAAATTTTCAAGCCATTTTGCCCTTGCGTGGAAAAGTGTTAAACGTTGAAAAATCTCGACTTGATAAAATTCTAGCCAACGAAGAAATCCGGTCACTCATTACTGCCGTTGGCCCAGAAGCATTAAAAAGTTTATCAACCGAAAAGCAAGCTACCGATGATGATGAATTAACCACTGAAAGCGTATTAAAAAAATTGCGTTACCATAAAATTGTTATCATGACAGATGCCGATGTCGATGGTGCTCACATACGCACCCTACTGCTGACGTTTTTCTTTCGTTATGCCAGGGAACTGGTTGAGGCTGGGGCACTTTACATTGCACAGCCACCCCTTTATTTGATCCGGCAAGGGAAGGGCGGTGTATACGCCTATAACGATAAAGAACTGGATGAAAAGTTAAAAGAAATTGGAAAAGATAAAGACAAAGTAAACATTCAACGCTACAAAGGTCTAGGGGAAATGAACCCAGACCAGCTGTGGGATACCACACTTAACCCAGAAAAGCGGAGCATGCTTCAAGTTAATATTCACGATGCTGAAGTGGCAGACGAAATTTTTTCACTGCTCATGGGCAGTAAAGTGGACCCAAGAAAAGAATTTATAGAAAAATACGCCGGTACCGTTCGTTGGATTGACGTATAAGGAGAACATAAATGAGCGACGATTTACAAGAAAACTTATTTAACCTTGACCCATCAGACGATGATTCAACCTCTGGCGAAAAAGAAACCATACCAGCCACAGCAGAAACAACGTCCTTGCCATTGGACGACCAAGACCCAAGCACTGAGTCCATTGACATTATCAATATTGATGATGAAATGAAATCATCCTATTTGGAATACGCCATGTCCGTCATTGTTGGGCGTGCATTGCCCGATGCTCGAGACGGGTTAAAACCGGTTCACCGACGCATTTTGTATTCCATGTACGACTCTGGGTACACGGCATCCAAACCATACAAAAAATGTGCGCGTATTGTTGGTGACGTACTGGGCCGCTACCACCCCCATGGTGACTCTGCAGTATATGACTCATTGGTTCGAATGGCCCAAGATTTCTCCATGCGATACCAACTCATCGATGGTCAAGGCAATTATGGATCGATCGATGGCGATAACGCCGCAGCCATGCGATACACCGAAGCCAAAATGGCTCGATTGAGCATGGAGTTATTGCATGATATTGAAAAGGAAACTGTACCATTTGCAGCCAACTTTGATGAATCACTAGAAGAACCCACGGTATTGCCAACACGCCTACCCATGCTGCTACTTAATGGCACATCGGGCATTGCTGTTGGTATGGCCACCAATATTCCACCTCACAATTTAACCGAGGTGATTCACGGTGTAAACTATTACATTGACCACCCAGACGCAACCATTGAAGATTTAATGGCTCATGTTAAGGGCCCAGATTTTCCAACAAAAGGTATTATTTGTGGCGAGGCTGGCATCATCAGTGCTTACAATACGGGTCGAGGCATTATTACATTACGATCCAGAACTCATGTTGAAGAAAACAAAAAACGTAAAGCCATCATTGTCACAGAGATTCCATATCAGGTAAACAAAGCCAATGTCATCATGAAAATTGCAGAATTGGTAAACGATAAAAAAATCAACGGCATATCCGACTTGCGAGATGAGTCCGACAGAAAAGGCCTTCGCATTTACATTGAGCTAAAGCGCGATGCGCAAGAAGCCATTATTCTGAATCAATTATTTAAGCACACCCAACTTCAAACATCATTCGGTATAAACATTGTGGCGTTGGTGAATGGCCAACCAAAAACATTAAATTTAAAAGAGGTCTTTTACCACTATGTAACCCACCGAAAAGAAGTCATTCGAAAACGCACCGAATACGACCTTAAAATTGCGAAAAACCGATTGCACATTCTTGAAGGGCTTCGAATTGCCCTTCAACATATCGACGCCATAATCGCATTAATTAAGCAATCCAACGATTCGCATGTTGCACGACAGGGCTTAATCGATACCTATAACCTCAGCGAAAAACAAGCCACTGCTATTCTAGAAATGCGATTGCAACGGTTAACTGGCCTTGAGCAAGAAAAAATTGAAAATGAATACAATGAATTGGTACTAAAAATTGCTGACCTGGAAGACATTTTAGTGAACCAACAACGCGTCCTCAACATTATTAAAGATGAGCACAATGAATTAAACGATCGATTTGGCGATGAACGTCGCACTGAAATTGGTGGATCCATCGACCAGGTGGATATTGAAGATTTAATACCAAAGCAAACCGTGGCCATTTTAAGAACAAAAAATGGGTTCATTAAGCGCATGCCGGTATCCAATTTTAGAAGCCAATTGCGTGGTGGGCGTGGCGTTAGTGGCATTTCCACCCGAGAAGAAGATATCATTACTCAAATACTGGTGACCAACAGTCATGATTTTCTGCTTTGTTTCACATCGACTGGTAAAGTTCACAAAATCAAATCGTATCAAATTCCTGAATCATCACGCACCAGCAAGGGATTGTCCGTCAATCACTTATTAGAGCTTGATGAAGATGAGAAAATTACCAGTATCATCCAAGTCAACAACTTTGAATCGGATGAGTACCTTATGATGTGCACCAAAAAGGGTATTATTAAAAAAACTGAATTGAATTCCTTCAGCTACTTTAAAACACGTGCCATTCGAGCCATTAGCTTGGACGAAGACGATGAACTATCATGGGTACTTCAATCAAATGGTAAAAAAGACATTATCCTAGCCACATCTGACGGCATGGTCATTCGATTTGATGAGGGCCAAGTTCGATCCATGGGTCGAACATCACGTGGTGTTCGGGCCATAAAAATCAAACCAGATGATCGATTGGTAAGCGTCAGTTTAATTGACCCTGATACAACAAAATTGTTTTTACTATTGCTTACCACCAAAGGGCACGGTAAAAACATTCGAGTCGATGAATTTAAAGTTCAAAACAGGGGTGGTATTGGGGTTAAAGCCCTTAAGTTCAGAAAAACAGTCCCTGGCGATAAAGTCACTGACGCAGAAGTTGTTGAAAAAGACGATGAAATTATTGTGGCTACATTTAATGGCACCATTTGCCGGCAAAAAGTCGCCAATATTTCAATCCAACGGCGCACATCTCAAGGTGTTCGCATCATTAAATTAGATGCCAATGACGATGTGATCTCAATGGCAAAAGTCATCGATATTGAGGATGATGAGGTCCAGGTAACCAACGATAACAAAGCGATTGAAACCACTGCATAGTGGTGACATCATTCACTTATTGGCGCATCAACCACTTTTGAAACGTGTATTGCATTTTTTTTGTGCCAGATACATGCTCAGCATCCATTGGCTCCACAAAAATGGATCGCATGTTTAACACATTGGCCATTGCGATATCCGTTAATAATTGATCCCCAATCATGGCCGCCTCGTTTAAATTAATGGCAGCATCAGCAGCAACGCGGCGCATTGTAAATACAAATGGCTTGCATGCAAACGTCACTGCAGGCAACTGCAGCTGCTTTGCCACAGCCTCTATGCGATCAACGTTTGAATTGTTTGACATTAACATCACGGTATCAAAACCAATCAGTTGAATATCATTAAATAATGCCATGCACTTAATCGATACGTTGGTTTCTGAATACGACATTAAGGTGTTATCCACGTCAAAAAACAAATGCTTTACCCCCAATGTTTGAAGTTCAATAAAATCGATATCGTATATGGACTCGTGCACCTGTGTTGGGTTCAAATAAGGTTGAACAGATGCAATAAATCGTTGCTTTATCATTCAGCTGGCAATTGTTCCCGAATGCCAGTGTATATGGCAAGTATATCCTCGTAGCGCGTCATCATCGATGCCCGGTTGGCCACCAAACGGGCCGTTGATTCAAATACCGTATCGTATTCAATCAGGCCATTATCCTTTAATGTTTGGCCAGATGCCGACAAATCACAAATAATATCAGCCACACCGGTTACTGGCGCCAACTCCATGGCCCCATACAACTTAATGGGAATGCATCGAATGGATTTATGCTGGAAATAACGAAGAGTGGATGCCTGATATTTTGTTGCAACTCGAATATTGTGCTCCAAATAGGCATGTTTTGTTTCTGGTGGCCCAGCCAAAACCAGGCGACATCCACCAAATTTTAAATCCAAAAGTTCCATGACATCCGATGATTGTTCAAGCAATACATCTTTGCCAACAATCCCTATATCAGCGGCACCTTCTTCAACATACACAGGAACATCCCATGGCCGAACTTTAAATAACTGAATCCGACCCGATGTATCTATCGTGGATAATTGCCGTGACTCATTCAAGTCGTTATCAAAATGAAAGCCCAGGCCATGCAAATACGCCATGGCTTGGTGCCATAAATACCCCTTGGCACAGGCAATGGTTAAGGTGTTTGACGGCATAACGCTTGCTCCAAATAATGCAACCTTAATGAAAACCCAAACGCATTTGACGTGCAATTAAATGCACGCAATACAGAATCATAACGCCCCCCCGACCCAATGACTTTACCAAAAGATCGGCTAACCACATCGAAAAAAACCCCATTGTACGTTGAATCATCTTTGAATAGCCCAACATTTACAAACACATTGGTCATGCCCACATCAACTAATTGCGTCAGTAAGGCCAATAAATCGGGTGATTTTTCAGCCAAATCGGCCCCACCTTTTCTTGGAATCTCAGGCAATAAATGAACTTCGCCTTTACGCAATGCTTCGCGATGATGGGTTGTCATATTGGCGTATAACTGTGGGTGTGACACATGGATTTCAATATCGTTAAGTCCAACGGCCGCACAAATATCATGTACCATACGTATCATTTGAATTTCTTCTTTCTGGGAAATTTCCCCCACTTGCTCACACCCAAATTGGAAAATTTCTGTCTCACCCAACAAGGGGTCTTTTCTAAATACAGGATCGTGATAGTACAATTTAATGGGCATCGCATCTAACAATCGTGTGGATGCAATTCGAGCAATGGATGTGGTGTGATCAGGCCTTAAAACCAACGGTGTGCCAGCCCCATCATAAAATCGAATGCAATCGTTGGCCAAGGCACCCAGCCCTTTCTCTAAAAAGTTAAAATTTTCCAGCACTGGGGTAATGATTCTCTGGTACTGATGTTGCTTAACAACCGTGGTCATGCAATCAATTAGATGGTCTCGCTTTTTAATATCTTCGGGCAAGTAATCCCTAAACCCCATGGGAAGCTGTTTCATAGGTTACAGATTATCATAGGTCCGACCCTTTTCAATACCCCCTCAAATAAAATCGGCCAATACCCGTTGGTAACCGGCATCCACCATTACCACTACAGGTGCTATCTGATGCATGTTTGTGGCCAATATTTGAGCATGCATGGCGGTAGAAAATTCTTTTTGAATATAAGTATCATGGCATTCTCCAGAATGCGACAGCCGCGCATTGTGAATGGGCTGATACAAATCAATCGTAAAAAATTCTGGGAAAATGATTTTGGATATGTCGCCCATACTTTCCCCACAATCAATGCGATGCACGAAGTCATGGTACAAAAACCACTGAGTCGTTGATGGCTTGTCCAATTTAAATGGGGAACGAAGTTGATGCTTCCAAACCCGCATCTGCTTTTTAGAAAATAACACAATGGCAACTTTGTTTTCCTTCGCTTCCTCTGAAACAGTTAGTACCGCTTTTTTGGATGATATGCATTTAACAGAAATATTAAATGCGTCAAACGAATGGCCGGATTCCCCTGTAATAGCCACTGATTGGCCAATCGACTCCGCCACCACATCTTGCATCTGTGGCCCACAAAGGGGCTGGTGCACCAGCAATCGCTGGCAAGACGATACCAACCGAACATAAAACTCATGTTCATTTATGTTTTTAATCACCAATTTGCAATTGGCAGCTTTGTGCTTAACAGGGGCTTCAATGTACAGTACTTTTTTTGAGGCATCCGATAAAAATGCCGATGCACATTGCGCCAATGATTCAAAAGAATATACCAGATCAAAAACCCAATGCCCCAAATCGGGGGTAATGTAAAACGAAATTTTTTTCAGAAGCCCAACCAGTTTCTGAATATTATGAATGACCATATTAATTGACCCAATCAACTCTTGCCACTCCATGGTTTCCACAACGTTTTGATTAATCAGCACCTGCCGATGTTCATGATTAAAAATGGCGACCGATAAAATATCCACCAAATAATCCGCCTTTTGAAACAATTGAATTTTTTCCTCATGAATTGCCTGTGCGACGCTTTTCAAGCGTGCAAAATCCTGAACAAACATCAAATTATCCTGGCCGATTGACGATAAGTATTCAATAACATAGGCCAGGTTTAACATCAATTTCAATGACCGCTTAATTAACCTAAACGAAAATACCACTTCGTTTTTTTTGGATACATATTGGTTAAAATGAATAAATTGACGCAGCACCACACAAACAGACGTCAGGGACTGAGGCAAGTGATCCATCACCAAAATTAACGCATCATAATGGCAGCCAACCACACGGGATTCGGCAAACAAACGTACCATTTGTTGCTCTATAAACGTTGCCATCACCATCGGATGCGTATCAAACACATCCACTATGGTTTGATTGTATCGCTGCATCAACTGATCATTTAAATCAGTTAAACGAAATGTATTGGTTTGGCGCAGCCAATTCATAACCGCCACAATTTCTACCACTTCCATGTGCGATGCCCGTTGATTCGTAAGCATGGGGTAAAGCCTGGAAATTTTATGAGGGAATGCATACAATGTGGGGTCCAAAATGTAGGGGTGATTCGATGACTGCCAATGGTTTGTCACAACCAAATGGTACGCATTATTCGCAATATGCGTGGTAAAAAGCGCCTCTGACGAATCTGAAATCAACTGTAACTTCGGATGGTTATCCTTACCAAAAGGCACATGTTTCAACGATTTTTTAATAGGCTCTTGGTCGTTTTTTGGTGAAGATACAGTGTAAATCATGCTTAAAAAGCCAACCAATAAGCGAATAGACCTTAAACTCGAATGCGTTAAAAATGCCAGTTCCTTTGACTCCATTAATATGCGGCGCTCTTTCACATAAAAAATAATCAATTTGGCCAACCCTAGCGCATCTTCTTTTGCACGATGCGATACAGTGGATCGCAATCCGTAGCCATCCAATAACCGCTGCAATTGCAACGTTTGTGCACATGGGTCCATTATTTTCACAATATCCTGCGAGTCAACCCAGTCAAATAATTTTGGCTGAATATTTAACCAAGCGCAAAATGATTCATAGCTTAAACAATCCAATTGTGCATTATGCGCAACTATGGTTGAATCGCCAATAAACGCGTAAAAATCGTCCGTGATTTCTTTAAATTCTGGAGCTTGGCTTAACTCACTTTCTGTAATGCCCGTGAGCTTTAAAACAAAGGAAGACACCACATCCACAGGTCGAACAAGGGTATGATAACTGTTGCCAATGGTACCGTTCACAACTTCCACACATCCAATTTCCATGATGTATGATTTTCCATTCACTGGATAGGTTTCAAAATCAAGAACAACAAAGCGGTTCATGAGCTTAATAATAGCACTTCACACACTCAAATTCCCAATGCATTGGCAAACCGTTGGATGCCCCCACGTTGCGATGGCACGTAACATAAAAATCGATCATGCCCCGTTAAATCACGAATCACCAACAATTCAGTATCTGGAAAGCTCTCCAAAATACGCTGGCGTTGATTGCAACCAATTTCACACAATAGAATGGCAGAATGGGCAATTGATACCTCAACCAATTGAAAAATAATGGATAACCCATGCTTGTCAGCCACCAAGGCCTCTTTTGGCTCTCTAAGCACTCGCCTATCCAACCCTTGATACTCATCTTCAGCGACATATGGCGGATTTGAAACAATAATTACATTATCAGTTGAAGACCACTCTGGAACACCATCAAAAAAATCTCCTTGGCTAAATACCACATTGTCTAATCCCATACTTGCCATATTGCGTTGAGCAGTTTCAATGGCACGATGCGATATATCCCACCCACGAAACATTCGTCTCGGAAATTGTTTGGCCAACTCCAATGAAATCACCCCTGAACCAACACCACACTCAACAATCGATGGATGACTATTGATATCACAATCAATAACTGCAGCAGCTATCGCCACCAATTCCTCGGTTTCAGGGCGAGGAATCAATACCCCTTGCTGAACAGCATACATCTGTCCATTAAACATTGCCGTCCCCAATGCATAGGCCAAAGGCATGCCATTCTTGCATGCATCTAGCGCTAAAAAAACAGCGGCTTCCTTTTCTTTGGTAATGGGCTCATCCCGTGCCAATAGGTTGATATAGGTATCTGAACATACATGCTCTATAACAAACAAAGCCGTTAAATCGTAATCATCAACATCACTCCCCAATAAATATTGCTTGGCCTTTTGGTACAACTGTTGGACAGTGTTAGTTGGCAACTGATTTTAACTTTTCAACACGGTCGGCCTTCATTAAGGCAGAAATAATGGGGCCAATATCACCTTGCATAATTCGATCAAGGGCGTGAAGGGTTAAGCCAATTCGGTGATCGGTTACTCGGCCTTGCGGATAATTGTAGGTTCTAATTTTTTCTGATCGATCCCCACTGCCAACTTGTGATTTTCGCAGGTCTGATTCTTTTTTTCGCTTCTCGATTAATTGTTGCTCATAAATGCGTGATCGTAACAGCCGCATGGCCTTTTCTTTATTTTGAAATTGCGACCGCTCATCCTGACAAGCCACCACCACGTTGGTTGGTAAATGGGTTAAACGTACCGCTGAACTGGTTTTGTTCACATGTTGCCCACCTGCACCTGATGCACGATACGTATCCACTCGAATGTCTTTCATATTAAGCTCAACATCAACCTCTTCAGCCTCTGGCAATACAGCCACGGTTGCTGCCGACGTATGAATTCGCCCAGAACTTTCAGTAGCAGGCACTCGCTGAACTCGATGCGTTCCAATTTCAAACTTCAATTCGCTGTATACCCCTTGCCCACTTACGGTAAAAGACACCTCTTTAATGCCACCCATTTCTGTTAAATGCTGAGAAATAATCTCAAAACTCCATCCCCTTTTTTCGCAATATCGTTCATACATGTTAAGCAAATCTTCAGCAAATAAGGCCGCTTCATCGCCCCCGGTGCCCTGGCGTATTTCTATGATGGCGTTTCGATAGTCGTTTGGGTCCTTTGGAATCAGAAAAAACTGTAAATCATCGTCTATTTCAGCTAATGTTGCATTTAAGTCCACCAGCTCTTCTTTGGCCATGTCCTTCATTTCGGGATCATTTAAAAGATCCATGGCATCATTTTTTTGTTGGGTCAAATTTTTGAATAACCTGTACTTCTCAACAAAGGTTTTTAGCTCAGTATACCGCTGTGATAACACACGGTATTTGGCTTGATTGGCAATTACTTCAGGGTCAGAAAGTTGCCTTTCAACATCCTCGTACTGATGCTCTATTTCATCATAGGAGGCATTTCCCATAATGCTTATTTATTTAATTTTTCGTACTTCTTCTTAAATTTTTCAACCCGGCCTTCAGCATCAACGATCTTCTTTTCGCCGGTAAAAAATGGATGGCAATTCGCACAAATGTCAACACGCACACTTTCTAGTGTTGATCCTGTTTGGTATTCCGCACCACAAGCACAAGTAGCAACCACATCACTATGATAATCAAAAGTCATGTTAAATTTTTTTTCTTTAGGTTTCATTTGTTTAGACATTATAAATACGAAATTTAATGCTTTATAGCGTATTTGTCAATATAAAGCCGGGTCTTTTTATCCCAATCTCCATGTAAAGTCAGCCCCATTTTATACACAACGCCAAAAAACAGCTAATAATCTTATGTTTTTAAAAACAATATGGTATTATTGGTTTAACATGTTGTTAGAACGACTTAATGGCCAACCTGAAAATGTTGAATTTAACATTCCTTGCATGTCTGACTATGTTGGGGTTGTTCGTTTGGCCGTTTCTGGGCTTGCTACCCGAATGAACTTTTCGATTGAGGAAATTGAAGACATTAAAATTGCCGTTTCTGAAGCCTGCACTAATTCAGTTCAATATGCATTTGACAATCCTGAAAATGAGCGTGTGTTCATCTCCTTCAACTTATTCAAAGATAAACTTGAGATTATCATTAAAGACAATGGAAAAGGGTTCAACATTGATCAACTTGAACGCACTCCCATTGAGAATCGAAATTTAGATGATATTGATGAGACCGTTCCTCGATTGGGCCTTGGGATAACATTCATTAAAAGTTTGATGGATGAAACCACCATTACCTCAGAACCAGGTAAGGGAACAACCATTCAAATGGCCAAACACATTTAATGAATGCTTCTAAACATTATTCCCATTCTTATTTTTTTACCTTTCATTACCATTTTTTATAAGAAACGACTACAAACCATTACCAACCCCACCCTTGCGTCACTGGGTGCCATCGCCCTATCATTGCTTTCTTTAAACCCGATTGGACTTTTCATTGGCACAGTTGGCATGATTGCATTGCCAAAACTCAAAAACCGTGGGGAATCTTTTTCATCATCAATTTGCGCAAAATGTGGTACCTTATCTAATAAGGGGGAATCCACATGCCGTCAGTGCGACAATATTTTACATTAGCCGATATTAAAACCCAGGGAGAATTTTCAGCAACAACATACCACAACGATCTGCATGACCATGTTCACTGTTTAGCCAATAGCCTTGGCGTTGCCTTATACAATAACCCCATTGCACCCCAAGCAACATTTACATATGGGCCAAATGCCATAGTGAATGCACTCATGAATCAATTTTTTCTGATCACATTACCTGGGCAACAGTTGGTGATCACCTGCAACCCCCATCATTCAGCCATTCAACACGCGCATAGCTCTGACTCAATTTGTTTAACAACACCTGAGCATTTTTTGCACTTGTTGGCCAACCAAAACCACAACAATCCAATTGAAGGGCTGTGGCACCTGTGCCATTTTTTAGCGGATCATTTACACAGTAGTGACATTCATATTTGCCAACGAAACGGCCTTCAGTTTAATCAAAATGGTCATTTTCAATTTTTACTCCCCTTACCTGAAGCAGTGCTACAAAAGCTCATTTACGTTATTAAACTTAAGGGATTAATGGACCCATCATCCACAAAAAAACCACAAGATGGCGCGTATCGGTTTATCTTTAATGCCCTTCAGTTGGATGGTCGAATTGCAAGCCTTCCAACACGCCAAGGCGAGCTAATTAGCCTGCGCTTATTTCACCAAAACCAACAGTTAAATACACTTGAAGACCTCGGGTTTTCGTTGAATAAAATTACCCATATTCGACAACTTCTAACGCATAAAAATGGCCTTATTTTGGTTACCGGCTCAACAGGTGCTGGCAAAACAACAACGCTTTATTCGATGCTGAATGAACTGGAGGGGCGTCATATCATTACCCTTGAAGACCCCATTGAAAAAATCATTCCCCATGCCAACCAAACGGCCATTAATCAAATGCAAGGGTATGCCTTGGATACCGCCCTAAAAGCCATTTTAAGGCACAACCCGGATGTCATTGCAATTGGTGAAATAAGAGATGAAAAAACCGCCAATGCGGTAATTAATGCCGCATATTCTGGGCATTTAATTTTAGCATCCCTTCATACCAATAGCATTGAAACGACATTGCTTCGATTATTAAACTTGGGAGTTAGCCCGTTTTTAATGAGTTATTGTTTGCGAGGCATTATTGCTCAATCACTGACACAATTCAACAACAAGCAACAGTTAACTAGTGACGTATTTATTTGCAAGACCCCGCCAACGATTATTAATAATATTAACGAGGATTTACCAACATTTTTAGAAAAAAATATTCGAATAACTGAATAAATGACCCCTTGTGCAACTTGTAAGAGGCGATTTGGGCATGATATCCTCTAGTTAATTCCATGAATTAGGAGAACCCCCCAAATGAAAAATTATTTAATTTTAGGTATAGCCACCATCATTTTCACTTTTTCGCCTTCAACACAGGCCGCTGGAAAAAACATCAAGTTTGGGATGTCGATTCCCCGATTAACATTGGTAGAATATGAGCAGAAATTAGGCATTCCATTGCTGTCTGCATACATTAATTACGGCACAGGAAGCCCTAAAATAGAATCACAAAAAACATCCATAAGCGGGGTGGGACTCGGCGCTCGTCTCAATATTCCAATCTTAGGGTATATCGGATTGGGTTACGGAATGCTCAATGTTGATTATAGCTATATTGAACCAACACAAAAAGTCAGTATTAATGCCGGATCAAGGGTAGATGTTGATGGATCAATGAATGGTCTTGTTATTGAATATGGAAAAACATTTAGCATCGGTCCAGTTTTAATTGGTGGGTCGTTAGGGGCTCTATTGGGTAAACCATCCCTAACTGGCAAGGTAAATGGCATAAAGGTGACATCTAGTGAGATTGATGCCGGCTTGGCAAACGTAGAATGGTTACCTCAAGTTGGGTTCTACTTGGGCTATTCGTTTTAACGAAACCAGGTGACGACCACACCAATTCATTTGTTCATCTACAACGTATGACAAGGCCATGCGAAAAATAGTACCCAATACACCAGGTATATGGTTACTGAATGGCATTAAACAAATGCCCAATCGTGGTAAAGGACCGTTGTTCAAGCCAGTAAAAATGAGTATGATTGATGTATGATGGAACAAACACAAACCACAGAATCAGAATTTGATGTCCGAAAAAAAAAGCTGGCTGACTATCAACAGTCCGGCACCAACCCATTTGCCTATTCATTTCATCGGTCCCATGCCATTGCGGAAACATTGGACTTGGGCGCCGCTTGCCAGGCGGGTGAAAAAACAACGCATACGGTACGAATCAGTGGCCGAATCAAGGCCAAACGCGGCCATGGCAAAGCCATTTTCGCCAATATTACGGATCAATCTGGAAGCATTCAACTGTACGCTTCGGTCAACACACTATCATCGTTTGATGCCTTTAGCTTGCTTGATGTGGGCGACATTGTTGGCGTTGAAGGACTGTTGTTTTCCACTCGCCGTGGTGAACTGAGTGTGGATGTTCAATCGTTTGAATTGCTAACCAAATCATTGCACCCACTGCCTGAAAAATACCATGGCTTGCAAGATAAAGAAGCCCGATACCGCAGGCGCTATGTGGACTTAATTGCCAACCCTGATGTAATGGCGGTGTTCAAAACCCGATCAGACATTGTTCGCAATATTCGCAACCTGTTGGCCAAGCAAGGGTTTATGGAAGTTGAAACCCCCGTATTGCAGCACATTTATGGAGGGGCATCGGCGCGCCCATTCATTACGCACCATAACGAACTGAAACAAGACCTATATTTGCGCATTGCATTGGAACTGCACTTAAAGCGATTGATTGTTGGTGGTTTCGAGAAAATTTTTGAAATTGGGCGCGTGTTCCGCAACGAAGGGGTATCGTTCAAACATAACCCTGAATATACCCTGCTTGAACTGTACCAAGCCTATGCGGATTACTCCGATATGATGACCTTAACAGAAACCTTAATGCACGATTTGGTGGTGCAGGCATGGGGGTCTGAAACCATTGACTACCAAGGTCAATCGCTGAATTTCTCAACCCCATTTAAGCGTGTCTCCATGCGAGACGCCATTTTGGAGCATGCCGGAATTGATATCCATACCGCTGAAACATCGGACATGTTAACTGCCCTTCAGGGCAAGGGAAAAGAATTCTCTAGCCATTCACCCAAAGGCGAACTGATTAACGAATTATACGATACCTTTGTGGAACACCATTTAATTCAGCCCACCTTCATTGTGGACTACCCCATCGAAACATCCCCACTGGCCAAGAAAAATCGTAATAACCCGGCCTACGTGGAGCGGTTTGAATTGATTGTTAATAAAATGGAGATTGCGAATGCCTTTTCCGAATTAAACGACCCCATCGACCAGGCCGAGCGGTTTGAGGCCCAGCAATTGGCCAAAGCGGCTGGCTTTGACGAGGCACACGAAACAGACGACGACTTTATTGAAGCCTTATCTTATGGCATGCCACCAACAGGCGGTTTGGGAATTGGTATTGACCGGGTGGTGATGTTGCTTACCAACTCAGCATCAATCCGCGATGTGATTTTGTTTCCGCACTTAAAGCAGACGCATTAGGAATCAAGTGACTTAAGGGGGATGTGTCTTTCGTTATTAATTGTTCGTTCAATTGATATAATCACCCTGTTGCGTTATCAAAACACCGTCAAAATGGCTCAAGCTGCGTTTCATTCTCAAAAAAATTTCCTCGATTACAGCCGTAAACTCCGGGATTTTTCTTCCGAAGGCCTTGCTTGCTCCATTTTCAAGGTGTTTCTTTCGTTTTCAATTGTTTGTTCAGTTGGTATAATCACCCTGTTGCGCCCGTAGCTCAGCTGGATAGAGCAACGGACTTCTAATCCGTAGGTCGAACGTTCGAATCGTTCCGGGCGCGCCATTACATTTTGAACCTAGAACCACCCTTTTGAGAGTGGTTTTTTAGTATCTGGGAGGAAGGAAAATCTCCAAAATATCTCCAAATTGTGAGATACCTAGAGTTATATGAAGTTGATGATAAAGAAAATACCAGGTTTAAAAAATATCTTGTTTAGAGCAGGTATACTAATCGGATTTTTTCATTTATGGGTTTACTGGACAATGATGTTAATGGCATTTTCAGATGAACCATCAACAACTAGAGATTATGTTTGGTCATTCTTATTTATGCTTGTTCCTAATATTGGAATCCTTTTAGCTGTTTTCCCCTTTCCAAAACTCATTAAATGGATGGCTGTTTTACCTATTATGTTATCCTCTTTTCTCTATGTAACTATTTTTTGGGCAGCTATCCCTGCTTGGGAATTTGCTACCATTGGTCTGTTAACAAATCTAGGTGCCGTATTGTTTCTTTAAGTATATCGACCAACAAATAGTTTACCTGTATCGCAATAAAGCCCCGACATTTGAGCTACTCAAACACAGTTCCCTTTACCACAATGTGCCATTTTGGCCGCTTCCAGCTGTTTCTAAAGTCTTCCACGCCTTTGCATTGGGCCACATTTAACCGTTCATCCCCATCTAAAAATTTTACCAATTCGAATTGCGGTGATTTTTTTTCCAATTCTTTATCAAACACTTTTGCAAACTGATTTGCCGGTAAAACAGGTTTGCCAAGAACATGGTCAAATGGCAAATTAAGCCCCTGGAGTCCATCAGACGTTTCATATGATTTATAAACAAGTTCGGTGCATACCAACGCTTTATCCGATCGAAAATCAAAATCATAATCATATGGCCGGCCGACATAGCCAAACGCTCTTAATATGGCCCTTTCTTTCACTTCTTTAGGTAAATTTGGACGTAAAATGGCCACTGAATCAGCCGCACATGAATATTCAAGCGACGTAAATGTTACCCCTGGCGCATGGGACTCAATCACGCGTGGCGCATAATTGTTTTCATCTTTTTTCAAACAATCGCTATAGTTTGGTTGTTGGTATAATGATGCTTCAAATGTGTCACAAAAATACGCTGAGCGGGTTTGTGGAGTTCCAATGTAAAGCGCAGCATGTGGCCAAAACCCTGGTATCCCAAGATTGGAAAGGTGCCACTCCCTACGGGCCAATACAATATCCCCAGGTAACAAACTCGGGATTAACGCTTGTATTTGCTGATTCGATATCAGCCGGTGGCCAATTCGCCTTACTTTTAGGGTTCCAAGAAACAGTGACTTTTTTTGGATTGGGTGCCACAATTCCTGAATTTTCTCTGTTACAATTTTCAATCCATTTTTAAGGGTGTTTTGAATGCCAGAGTGCGCCTTTGTATTCCAAATATAATCCACATTCTGTTTTATAATATCAGTCAATGGCGATGGAAAACTCGCAGGCACTATTGCTTTATGGATTAACGAATATTTTATAAAGTCCCTGGCCTTATTTACATGCAGAAACTGATACTTCAAATGCGCATATGATTTGGATGGTAGGCCAATGTCAGGGGTTGATTGGTTTAAGATCACGTGGATGGATGGGTTCAACTCAAAATACTTAATAAATTCCAATGAATATCGGTAACTAATTAAAAAACAGGCATATGAATTTAAAAAGAGTTGAAAGGCTTCTTCATTATTTTGATTCAAGGTCTTCAAATTAAACCGATCATGCATGGCATCTAGTGTTAACTGATAATCCAAAAACTTATTCCAAATGCCCCATAACTGGGTCCGTTGATCCTTTGTTAACAGGCTGTTTTTGGAATCTAATATGTCCTCATGATTCTTTAAGTATTCAAGTGTGGCCTGAAGCCCATCTCTGCAAAGAATAATTGGGTTCACTGTAGCCCCCTTGCTACCCGTAAACTGCATGCAGTGGCGCCGCTTTTTGGACTACGTATATACCTAATTATAGAACGTAAAATCATGGTATCCATGTCTACCATACCATACGACTAAATTAACCAAAATATAATGAGCCAACCAACACCGTTTGGATATACCGGCACCTTAACATATGGGCAATCGCCACCACACCCACTGGTCGTTCGACATTGTTTGCACTACTATAGGTTTATGAAACATATCCAAATTTTTGCCTTTATTTATATCATTTTTAATTTAAACACTGCATATGCTCATTGGGATGCCCATCGGCCAGACGCCCATGCCCCCATCTCAATTATGGGTGACCATACCCATAGCAAAGGGGACTGGATGGTTAGTACCCGATACATGGGCATGACCATGAACACCTTGATGAAGGGTCATGATACCATTACTGAAAGTAATGCACTGGCTGATTACATGATGATTCCAACTTCCATGGAGTCCCAAATGTTAATGATTGGAGCCATGCACGCACCCAGCGATACCATTACCCTAATGGTCGGTATCCCCTACATCTCAAAGTCAATGGGCATGAAAAACAGAATGGGCATGTTATCAAACGCACGTTCCCAAGGATTCGGTGATTTAAAAGCATCTGGATTGATTACCCTTTATAAAAAAAAGGGGCATCAGGTGCATGCCAGTATTGGTGCAAGCCTACCTACGGGTAAAATTGATCAAACAAACGCTGAGGGCAAAATCATGGGATATGGCATGCAATTGGGGGCTGGCTCTATTGGGGTATTGCCAGGCATTACCTATTTGGGGCAAACACAAGGATTATCTTGGGGGGCCCAACTGAAAGGAGCATTTCCCTTGGGCAGCAACGAAAGGGGTTACCGTCTTGGCAATGCCAGCGAAGCCAATGTTTGGGCCGGAGCCATTGTCCACCCATCGCTAAGCATTGGGGCACATATTCAATCCAAATGGAACAATGCCATTCAAGGCAAGGACGCGGACTTAAATGCTGCCATGTCACCAGGCAATGACCCCAGTTTGCACGCATCCTCACAAACCAACATGGGGCTAGGAATCAACTATTTAGGCCGACACGGGGGCCTTAAGGGGCACCGAATCGCCATTGAATGGTTAACGCCCATCAACCAATACAAAAAAGGGGTTCATCTAAAAAAGGATTCGATGATTGTTGCTGGTTGGCAACATAGCTTCTAGATTAGGGCAAAAACCGACGTTGTTCTTCGGTACTCGGTCGCCGACAAGACGCCCATTTTCCAAACCAACGGTAACGGTGTTTGGCCACCCAATCGTATACTGCATCTCTGATAAACCAAGGAACAATACGCAGCAGTGACCCAATGGCCCATACCCCACCCAAGTCACGGCATATCTCCAGCACTGCCCGAGACTTTGTGAAGACATGTATGCCTCGAACATAAATGATGCTGCTCAGGGGAATGTGATTGGGCAACGCATAAGATTTGGCGGCTTCGCCCTGCAGGGGACTGAATTGAAGCCGTTTAGCGGTATCAATGTCCAATAATAGGTCGATCCATCCGTTGCACAAGCCACATACCCCATCAAACACCACCAATCGGGCAATGCCACGCTTCCTTGGCTGGAACCACTTGAATTCAACTAAGATTAAGTGCATCACCACCATTAATGCCCATGCCATGACGGATGGGGATACCATGCCATGCACCAATACCATCATCAACCAAGCAACCACACGGGTGTGACGAAACCAAATAAAGAGCACCACCACAACAACCAAGGCATATTGAATCTGATCAAAGGCATGAAGTGAGTCAGATTTGAATAACCGCATAACACCAGTTAAAAAAAGACCAAAAAATACCGCCCACGTTGCAATGATTAATCCCTTTGGGCATTGCCAACTGGGGTGCCCGGCCCAATCACCAATGCTTCCCCCTTCTCGCCTTGGAGTCACCATAAATGCAACCAACACCCACAACACGCCCAACCAAAGCATTACCTCACCTTGGCCCCACTGCAGTAGCATTACACCAACGAGCAACACCCCACCAAGCACTTGCCGCCGAATCCCCACAGCCATTAATAACGACACAATGGCTAAAACCAGCATGATTACTGGCACCACCCATGGAAAGACTGCATCGGCTCCGTTAAAAAATACCCCCAATGGATGATCCGCCATACCCATGTGTCCACCATTCGACACCAACAACCGAATAGACCCCCACCCCTTCGCTAAAAAAAGGACACCCAACACCGTGCCAAACAAGCATCGTACTAGGGCGAAGTGCCATTGAGATAATGGGATGATCCGGGCAGACTTAAATTGTTGCTGCATCATCCTATAATTATGTTTGAAGACCCCAACGACCCATTATGAATACCCTCAATAAAATACATCGCCCAATAAATCACATTTTCCAGTAGTGCATCAATGTTCCCCACATTTGCCGACCAAAACACACCATGTTTAATACAAGTAATTGGAAAATCATACCTTAAGTTTTATCGTTTTTTTTTGACGGCCATATTCAATCTACTTTTTATGCACATAACCCCTATCAAATTCGGTATCGGCGTCTTTTTTTAGAATGTAAGTATGCATCATGCCTTTTCCTTTTACTTCAATTTCGCCCCTGTCTTCAATATTAAAATTTTGATCCTTAATTTTTTCGTAGGTGGCCGCCGACATGTGAACAATGCCTGGAATGCCATGGGATTCCATTCGCGATGCTGTATTTACCGCGTCCCCCCATAAATCATAGGTAAACTTTTTCTTGCCCATAACACCCGCTACAACAGGGCCGGTGTGCAACCCAATGCGCAAATCCAGTGCCTCGCCGTACTCTTCATTAAACGATCGCAGTTCATCGTACATATCCAAGGCCATATGAGCCATTTCAATGGCGTGATTTTTATAACGCCTTGGTGCGCCAGATACTAACATTAAAGCATCCCCAATGGTCTTGATTTTTTCAATTTTATATTTATCCAGTAAATCATCAAATTTGCTAAACAGAATATTCAATTTATACACCAACTCTTTAGGTGTATGCTTGGCGGAAAACACCGTAAACCCTACCAAATCCGAGAACAGTACCGTCACTTCATCGTAGCGATCCGCAATGGTTTCTTCTTTCTTTTTCAGTCGATCCGCAATAGACACTGGTAAAATGTTCAACAATAAATTATCTGATTTTGCTTTTTCTGCAGCCAACTGAGCCGTCCGCTCTCGCACTTTGTCTTCCAACGTACGGCTGTAATCCAATAACTCTTCTTGTTGCACACGAATTTTATCGACCATGTTATTAAATGATTCAGATAACATACCCACTTCATCACGTGAAATAATTTCAACTTGGGTGGTGTAATTACCCGTAGCTACAATTTCATTCGCTTTCATTAATGATTTGATGGGTCGAATAATAATATTGGTAAACAAATACCCAATCACAACCCCCAAGCAAATCACCAGAAACGTAATAATCGAACTTATAATTTGATTTCTTAAGATGGCTTTTTCAATAATCTCTGTGGACACAACCACCAATGAATACCCAATCACCTCACCTTGGTCTACCTGTGCCAAGTCTGAAAAATACAATAAATCCGCCTCGTCAAGCACCACATTTTCACGACTTAATACCGGAGATACCAAAAATATTGAGGGGTATTCTAGCTCTGGCATTTCCAGTACTTGGGTACTGACACCGTATTCAATTTCTGGAATAACCCCTGGCTTTGAAATTAATTTACTCAACATTCGTAAATCAAACTCATCCCGTTTTCCCAACGATAAAATAAACTTTTTTGGGTTAAGAACGGCTGAAAACAACACATTTTCATCCTTTTGAATATCCACCAACAATTCAGATAGCATGTCTTTGTTCGAAATTAAAACACCAAGCTCTGCAGAATCAGATAAATTCTTAACAATGGTTTCAGATTTGGTCTTTAAGGTTTCCAAATACAAATCTGCCTGCTTTTGCAAGAAAAACCGCGTTAAAATAACGGAAGTAACCACAATAAGCAAGGCAATCGCAATCACAAATTTAAACAGTAACGAAAACTTAACCTTTGGTTTTTCAGCCATTATTTGTAAATAACTTCTGCGGCTTCCAGCACCTTTGGATCAATTGAAAATTTAAACTGGTTCATTACTTTTTCATTCACGCTATACATCACCTCATCAGGAAATTCGACCGGTGTAATCATGGGGTTTTGACGCTTTTCAATTATTCGCCTGGCCATGGCTGCAGTTTTTTTACCAATATGCTCTGGGTTTGGGTCCATGCTCACATAAGCACCAAGCTTTAAATACGATTTTGATAGCCCCATGTAAGGCACCCTAAAACGGTTTAGCGATAACAAAATATACTGCAATGATTTTTTTGAATAAATTTTCTGATCCGCAGTGGACCATAACAATTGAATTTGATCTTTAAATAACAACTCCAACTGCTTTTGAATTTGATCTTTGGAATAAACTTCTTGAGACAATAATGTAAAATTATGTTTTTCGGCCACTTTCTTGGCTTCATCAATTAACTCTTGATCCAAATAAGGTGTGTAAAGTGTGCCAATCCGCCGCATGTAAGGAAAGATTTTACGCAAGGTCGCAAATTGAGTGTCCAATGGGATATCAAGGGCCACACCGGTGGCATTTTTTCCGGGAAATTTTAAATTCTTAACCAACTCAGTACGATCTGGCCGGAACACCATGGTAAATAAAATGGGCTCACGTTTCAATTTGGTTTGCAATAATTTGGTTGCCTTTGTTCCCACAGAAATGGTTAATTTGGGGCGATCTTTTTTAATCGCCTTTGCAAGAACATCAACGGTTTGACGGTCAACCGTCGCTACTTTTAACTCATAATCAGCATTCAACTCAGTTGTTATGGTATCAATTGCTGCATTGTAAGCCGGTAGATTTTGTTGTTTTACAATGTAAATCAATGGCTTTGCCAATGCATGGATGCTAGAAAAACCAATCATTATTAAAATCAAATATGTCTTCATGGAATTTACCCTTTCATATTATTTTACACAAATCAGTCCAAAAATTGCGACAATTGTTTGAATACCTTACACTACACTCATGACCACGTTGCGTGTAAGTGAACATTTTTATTCCATTCAAGGCGAAGGCCCAAGTGTTGGTACACCAGCAGTATTTTTACGCCTGCAAGGATGTAATTTAGATTGTGGGCATTTGGGGGGTACATGGCGATGCGACACTGAAGCCGTTTGGAAAAAAGGAACCCCCCAACCAATACCCACTTTTTTTGATAGCTTCATGGCACAATACCATGCTGCATTTGATGCGGGTGCTCACTTAATTATTACTGGTGGCGAGCCGTTGCTTCAACAAGGCGCCCTTATTGAATGGTTATCTTTGTTTAATGACCTGCCATTTATTGAAGTAGAAACCAATGGCACCATCTGCCCAAAAAAACCCTTGCAACGCATGGTCAGCCAGTGGAATGTGTCACTCAAATTATCCAACAGTGGGGAGAAAAAAACCAAACGCATAACACAAGATGCCATTGATTGGTTTGCCAACACAAATAATGCCATCTACAAATTTGTAGTGTTTGACCCCCATGACATTGACGACATCTTTGCCACATTTGGTTGGGTAAACGATGTGCCAATTACCCGTCGATTTTTAATGCCAGCTGCCGATTCAAAAGCAGCCGTTGAATCACTCTACCCCACCGTTATTGAGTGGTGCAAAACCAGAGGTTTCTGCCTTGGCCAACGCTTCCATTTAAGTGTGTGGAATCAAACGACAGGCGTTTAAATTTACTTGGATGTTGATTTCGACATCATGGCAGATGCATCAAACATTGGAATGGAATTTGATGAGGTAAACTTTGGCAATTCACCGTTCCACTTTTCCGCCATTCGTAATTGAATCAACGCAGGGTTCCCTTTTAGTGCACTTGCTTCACGTTTGATCGCATCAGCACGTGCCTTTGATTCAATCGAAATTTGATAGGCTTCAGCTTCTGCTGCTAGCTTTTTTTCTGCAGCGCCAGCTTCTGCCTGAGTAACACGTCGTGTTTTTTCATTTTTGGCTTGCAGCGCTTCTTGCTCAGCTTTTACTTTTAATTCAATGGCACGATTAAACTCTTTTGAAAATGCAAAATCAGTAATGGCCACATTGGCAATTGAGAGCGCCGCAGACACTTGTTTTCGTTCCAGTGTAATTTCGATGAATTGCTCAACCTCTTCTTGAATTTTAAGTTTTACTTGTTCACGCTGTGTAATTAATTCTTCGGCTGTATACAAGGCTGTAACCGACTTTACCGATTCTTGGATGGCAGGCTCAATAAGGGTGGATTCAATCACTTGGCGAATGCCAATTTTTTGAAAGCTCACAGGTGCAATATCACCGTTTAATGAGTACTGAACTGATACCTCCGTTCGAACTGTTTGCAAGTCTTTTGAAGCAGATATGGAGTCATTTGATACTTTTCGAAGCCGAATATCCAACTGAATAACCTCGTCAATAACAGGTAATTTTAAGTGAAACCCTTCATTTAAATGACGCTGTTGAACAGCACCTAATCGCTTAACCACACCCACGTGCCCGGCATCAACAATAACAAATGCCGATTGTGCAATCATAAAAATCAGGGCTAAAATACCGACTGTAATTAAGGATTTAATGGGAATTTGCTGGATGTTAATTTGTTGACTCATAGTGGTAATTATACCAAAATAATGGCCAAATGGAAGGCTCATCACAACCCCAAGCACTCTCTACCGTTGGTTTTGAAACAGCCAAAGAAAATATGGCATACGATACCCAGTTGCTGATGCACCTGCCCGATGGCCGTCCCATGGTTCGGGTGTACCTATGGCAAACCCCTGGAATTACCGTAAGCTTTAAGCAGACATGCCCAGCCCATATGGCACATATTGACCATGCCATTCGACCCACTGGGGGTGGCATTGTGTACCATTCCCCAGGAGATGTGGTGTTCGCCTTGGCATCACACAATCATGTTCACAAACAAAAACCAACCCACACTTTAACGATGATTTCTTCCAAGATAAACCACGCACTTGCCTTAGCAAATGTCTCATTGGATGCTGGGCCATTACCTGGGCTAAAAGACCCGTCCTTTTGCCAAACATACCCCACCCCTTTTGAATTATCAGTCAACGGAAAAAAGATATGCGGCCTCACCATTCGACAATTTAAAACCAATTGGTTGGTCCAAGGCATTATCCATGCATCACCAACTCATCAAAGTTTGCACCCATTTGTTTTAAATGACCACAAAATAACCACCAAATTTGACTCATCATCGATTCAAAAACACTTAATTAATGCCCTTAGTTCATCGATAATTTAACTATTATTTAATGAACAATAACCTCATTTAAGCAACGGTTATCTAAAAATTGAATAGCGTTTATTTTGTTGAAAAACGGCCCAAGATTAAGGAGTATATTTACGTGTGAATTTCCCACATTTTATTAAACATCAGTATGTACTAATCCCACTCTTGCTATGGGTGCTATTGCATGTGATTGGTTGTTCCAAACCCGATTCAGGCATTGGGGCGCTACCCGATAGTGAACAAAATGCCCTAAGCATTATTAATGGTGTAAAAGGATACCACACCAGCATTGATGGCATTTCTATGACCGGGGGTAGCAGCGACTGTTTTGAATATCACTATGAAAATCAATTTAGCACCAATACAACATCACCCATAACTTGCAACCAATCCATATGGTTTAACGCCTTTGACAACAGTTCAATGGACTATTTTATAGCCAATAAAATTGCAAAAAGCAATAATTTGGACAGCAATAAACGCATGGTTTTTTATGAAAGCAGTTCAAAAGTTAGCGTATTTGTGGATGCAAATTTTTACTTGCCAGATTATTACAATGACGCCAACATTGCCACCAATGGCAGTGCTTTTTACAAATATGAATCTCAAACTGGCAATCAATTTTACATGGTCTTGTACACATGGGATGATACATTTCCCGCCATTAAAGTTAACGTTGATTCGTTAAATGAGCCCCAAATCACACACGTCGTTTCTTACATTGAGGTGGGGTCAAAATCTGAACCTTGCACATTAAACGACTCAACATTAAATACCCCATGCACCATAACCATCCATAGTGTGAATGATTCGTTATCCACCATTACCCAATATCAAAGCGATTTGCCCCCCATTAATGACCCATTGATTGGCAGCATTTCGAATAAAGTAGTTGAAGTAAAGATTTACGATAAAGACAATCATCATGTGGGGCACCTTACCATTGATGGTCCAAATGGGTTTGTATTCACTGTAACAGATCTAACTGGGCACCCATTCCAAAAAACAACATCGCAATAAATAGCGCCTTCAACAACGGTTGAATGCCTTACATTACCCCAACAAAAAAGGTGCAATACGTCAACAGACTCAAAAATAGTGAACGAAATGCCCGCTGTGTTGTAACCGAGGTAACGTTAAACCTTTTGAAAAATAATGATGGCCCGAATTAAATCGCCAAACTTATTTTTAATTGGCAATATGGTTAATTGAACAAATTCTGTCTCACGGAGCGTTAGTCGTATATCCGTAAGTTTTTGATCATTGGCTAACGAGGTATTTAAATGCTCTAGAATTTGAGTGTCGGTGATGTATCTGGATAAGGCCTCACCAATAATTTCACCAGGAACCAAACGAAGCAATTCTTCTGCTTGATGGTTAATGTGGGTAACAACTTTATCCTGATTTACAAAAATAACGCCCTCTGAAATCACATTAATCAACGCTTTTATGCTGGTGATTTCCATTGAAATTCGAGATGACTTCATTTGATCAAAACTTTTAAATAACGAGAACATTTGGTTTGCGTTTTGGGAAATTTCCTGAAAAAGATCTCGGGAATGAAACTCTTCAAGATTTGGGATCATTTTTTTTCTGGCAATGGCATATTTAAAATGATGATTTAATCGCAGTAAAAAATATTTTAAATCAAAATACATCACCATTAGCAACACCACACTTAACAATGCACCCCAAATAAAAAACCAGACAAAATCTCCTTTGAAGATGCTAATAGGAACCTTCACATTTAACGCATCTTGCAAAATATCCAAAACCCGATTGGAAAATAAATAAAACGACAAATAAAATGAAATAAAAATCAAACCAGACATCAACAAGTATTTCCAAAACAATGGAATGCGATCAAATAATCGCCTCATGATTCATCTCCCAACTTAACAAAGGTCTCAATATGTTCATCCGTACCCAATATCACCAACACATCCGATACCTGCAAGGGGTCTTCAGGATCAGGAATATCTGTCATTCGAATATCG
>JADHOE010000036.1 GCA_016779165.1 Candidatus Margulisiibacteriota bacterium
ACCCCCCCCACCTGCAGACATGGCAAGCCCAATTGGGCAATTAACCCACTGGGGAGGTGTTGTTTGTATAGGACTACCTGTAGGGCCTAGGCTCATCTCACACTCCTTGATTTGATTATTTGAATTTTGAAAATCATATCAAATAGTATCAAACAAAACAATCCCCCTTGTCAGCCATAGGAATGTCTCGCTCCTTGCAACAAATGTCGTTTCTTCTAGTAAAAACAACTAAACCTGCGAACCTTCTATACCGATGAGCTGGATTGCTGAGCATGACTCTCTGCCATTATTTTAATTTGATTCAACGTGGCTGCGAGACACACATTATAAACAGTAAAATACATGCAAAGAATTCCAATCCAGTTGTTCACATCAGCAAAAGTTCCTGGTCCAATCAAGGCGTTATGAGTGTCCTTCCAATCAGCATCAAAGATATGTTTTGACAATGTAAATACGTCTGCAGATTGCCCCATCAACTCTAACAATGCCCTTGGTGCTGCAAAGGACTCTGCTAATAGCAAATACGTAAGCCCCGTTTTGAGCATGTCATTAAATTGGGTGTCTGTCATGGGCTTGGGGAGGTCCGGCCGCCGTTTACCCAGCATGTCCGGAAAGTTTTGCCAAGTGTCCTTTTTAACGTATGCAACACAAGAAGAAAAAGCAACAAACAAAGTAAACCGAAGCGACTCTACCAATACGGATCTGCGAAGTTGATAGTTAAGCAGTTCTTTTGTACCGGCTGATGGTCCTGGATTAATACCAAGTTTATCACCGATTTTTCCCGATACGATATTTGGCCATTGATCACGCATAGCGTCTTTTAACAAAAATAATAGTGCAGCACCCGTAACCCCCAACATAGTCAATAACACATGAGTTGCAATAACATTTCTCTGATTATCATTCCCGTAGACCTCGTCGGGACGATTCAATGGCAATTTGTCTTTAAAAAACGATACGACCACAAATGTTATGAGTGGAAACACATAACTTAGCATAAGGTGTACGCCAGCATTCACTTTATCGACTTCAAATGCGTCAGGATTAACACCAACCGGATGTTCGGACCCATGGGCCCGGGGATTCTCAGTCGCAGCATCAGTGCCCAATGGCACAGGATCAGGCAACTTATCGACCGTATGAAATGCAGAGTTAACGGCTCTACATGCAAGCACTCCAGACACGACTGCTCCAGCCGGGGGCCATAAAACTGTTATGCCCACTAAAGCTCCCGACCAGTAAAGCTTTTTAGGCGGTCGACAGTCAGTTGACGGTTGAGGTGCTACCAAAGTATTAGGCGGATCATTGGAGGCACCCAAAGGAGATTCCCTTCTAGGGCTCATTCCAAAATAACCACTAGATCTGTCAAATCTAAGTATAATCACCACATCCTAACTGTATTAATTGATTAGGGTAAATGTATCAAGTAACAAAAGGTTTGTTAAGCATATTTATTGCTAGACTTTTTCTTTCGCCGTTTTTTTTGTTTAATGGCTCGCTTAATTTTTGCGTCATCTTTGCTTGGAATACCCAAGGCTTCGGCTACCTGATTACACAGCTCGCGCCGAGCAAAAAACCGATTGTCTTCGCGTGATCGGCTTTTTTTACTTCGTATACGAAAATTATTGTAACTCAGTTGAACCACATTATGGGTATTGTTCACCTTTTGGCCACCTGGTCCACCACCCAAACTAAAGGTTTCTGCTAAATCAGCTTCATGAATGCCCAACACCCGCATGCGTTCATTGAGTTCATTCCATTTTTGCCGTGATACCTCTGCCATGTGGTTATGGTACTTTGCCAATCCGCCACCTGCAATAGGTGCAACAAAACACCGTCATTTGCTGATTATTTTGAGCCCACCGAATGTATCCACCGAATTACCCAGAGTAATTCTTTGCATTTTTTTTGGTATGGCATGATAATAAAACCATGCGCCACTTGTTGTTTATGGTATTGCTTGGGATCAGCTGCTTTGCTGAAACAAAAAACATTACTGTTCAAACACTATTTAGTGAAAGCCAATTATACAATGATGGGGTAACGTTTAATATTGTTGCCTTTGACTACGCCTCGGACACTGCCCCAATGGACCTGCCTCTTGGCGATTTTAATGCCACCCCCCCCAGTGTAAAAATTGGCATCGCCACCACTCAAAATGCGTTGGTCAATGTGATATGGGAATACCAAAGCGTATCAATGCAAGATGCATCCAACTTTATTCAATCCATTGAGGTTGTGGACTTAAACAAAGATCTACTTCCAGATATCATCATTAACTACAATGATATTGATGGCGACTTTCCTGATCAAATCATTTCGTCGTTTTTAATCAATAAAAACCCAGCGTTTGAAGAAATTTCAGAAACCTTTATCAAAAACCGCTACCAACTGACAGAAGAATTTCATATTAAAAATGAGTCTCCACTTTCAATGTTTGGCCGCCCCTACATTGAAGAAGACACTCAGAAAGAAGTGGTTTATTGGGTGGACTACTACGAGTTTCAAGGTCAAAAACTGGTCAACATTAACCAAAAACACCGCACCTTTTTTGAAACCTACCGCCAGGAATCCAAAGCCAAACTTGGTCAACTTCTTGACCAAATTAAAACATTTAAAATGACCGATGAAATCACCATTAATCAGCTTCAACTCGAAGAGTATTTTAATCAAATCACTGAACTTAAAACCATTATTCATCGAAGCGATAAAATTCTATACTAACCTTTTTTAAAAAATACCAGTATAATGGCGCCATGTTTAAAGATAGTTTAAACTCAATTTCACCTTACAAACCGGGAAAGTCCATTGAATCCATTCAAAAAATCAGCGGAAAAACAGATATTATTAAACTTGCATCAAACGAAAACCCGTTGGGGCCCGCCGTGGATATTTCAGCGATTGCATGCCATTCTGAACGTTATCCTGATTACACCACGCACCCGTTTATCCCCCAATTGGCCCGCCATTTGGGCGTTGATCCAACCCAACTAATTTTGGGGAATGGCAGCGATGAAATTTTACAAATGGTGGCGTTGGCATGCATTTCGCCAGGCGATGAAATTTTAAGCAGCAGTTGCACGTTCTCTGAATACAAGTTTGTGGCCCAAATAACCGGAGCCACCTATGTTGAGGCCCCTATGAAAGACCACACCGTTCACGTTGAATCCATAATTAATGCCATTACCAAGCAAACCAAAATCATATTCATTGCAAACCCCAACAACCCCACGGGCACCATAATCACCCACGATGATGTGGTTCAAATTTTAAATGCAGCATCAAGCACCACGTTGGTGGTATTGGATGAAGCCTATGCAGAGTATGCCACCCACCCCGATTACACAAATGCCATTGATTTAATCGCCCAATACCCAAACCTCATGGTTACTCGGACGTTTTCTAAAATTTATGGTCTCGCCGCCCTTCGTGTTGGGTATGGCATGGCACAAGCGCCAATAATTCAGGGCATTCAAAAGGTTCGCCAGCCATTTAATGTGAACGGCTTAGCCTTAGAAGCTGCCAGCATGGCCTTAAAAAATCACGCGTTTGTTGAACGCTCATTGGAAATAAACCGTTTGGGGCATTCATTTTTAAGGAACGCATTGCGCCCACTTGATGGCCACATTCCACCAAGCCAAGCCAACTTTTTGTTTATTGACTTCAAAACCATTCACGCAGATGCATTGTGCGATGCGTTGATTCAACGTGGTGTGATTGTGCGAAGCATGGTTGGGTTTGGCGAACCCACAGCCATTCGTGTAACGGTTGGCACAGAGAATCAAAACCAACGCTTTATAACGGAGCTTTTTGAATGCCTAAAGCAATTGTAGGAATTACGGGTCGAACCGGCAGTGGGAAATCAATGGCTTGTGAGTGGATTTTAGAAAGCATTCCCAACGTAGAGCACATTGATTGCGACCATGTGGGTCATAAGGTGCTGGAAATGCCCGATGTAAAACCCAAACTATTGGCAGCATTTGGGCCGACCATTCAAGGCGACGGTGCGATTAACCGAAAAGCCTTGGGGCACATTGTATTTAACAACAAACGAAAGTTAGAGCAGCTGAACGATATTGTTCATCCAAAAATATGCGATGAGGTTCGAAGCACCATTAACAGTACAAAAAAAAACGTGGTGATTATTGAAGGTGCCTTGATCCACCAAGTGGGGCTCGAACACATGTGTACCCATACCATTTGCATTGATTCCCCAACAGCAACCATATTGGCACGGCGCCCCAACAATGAAAACATCTTATCAAAACAACCCAAAGCAAACGATTACATTAACATGTGCCACCACACCATTAAAAACAACACCAGCATCGCACTATTTAAAGAAAAAATTACCCAGTTATTCCTACGTATTGGTATTTCGTCGTAAGGGATTCCAGCCGCCAAGTATTCAAGATTCCTGTATCCTTGGGTATAATGAGTGCATGTCCATATTTGGCCCATTGGTAACTGCTATGGTGACACCGTTTAACGACGATGGCACATTAAACACCAAGCAGGCTGTGGAATTGATGGACTACCTGATTCAAAATAAAACCACCACCATTTTATTGACCGGCACCACTGGTGAATCCCCAACCTTGTCCCATGATGAAGAGTATGAACTGTACCGATTGGCTGTTAAGTTTTTTAAAGGCAAAGTCCACTTAATGGCTGGCACTGGGTCAAATTGCACCAAAACAGCCATTCAATCCACACAAAAAGCACAAGACCTGGGCATGGATTCGGTACTTCAAGTGGTTCCGTATTACAACAAGCCCTGCCAAGATGGCATTGCCAATCATTTCAGAGCCATTTCAGACAGCACCGACTTACCCATCATGCTTTATAATATCCCCGGAAGAACAGGCACCAACATGGCCCCTGAAACTGTAAAAAGGTGTGCGGCGTTTTCCAATGTGGTCGCCTTAAAAGAGTCCGCAGGTTCAATTGATCAAATGAAAGCCATGAGAGCAGCCTGCCCGCATGACTTTGATATTTACTGTGGTGATGACGCCTTAATTTTGGACTTTTTAACCGAAGGTGCTAGCGGTGCCGTATCGGTGGCATCGCACATTGCTGGGGCGCAAATTTATGCCATGATCCAACACTTTCACAACAACCAAATGGCTGAAAGTAAGGCACTAAACGATATATTATCGCCCTTGTTTGACGCACTATTTATTACCAGCAATCCAACCCCCGTAAAAGCAGCCCTGAAACTGATTGGCTTTAATTGTGGCGGTCCACGCCCCCCACTCATGGCCATTACCGAAAAACAAACCCAACACATTGAAGCTGTGTTGGATGCCTTTTTTGAAAACGTTTAACATTTATTGTATTATTTTGGCTCTGTAATGGTAACGAACACCATTATCACCATAATAAAGCTTATTATCATGATCTCCCAAAT
Organism: Candidatus Margulisiibacteriota bacterium; assembly: GCA_016779165.1. Classification (GTDB taxonomy): domain Bacteria; phylum Margulisbacteria; class Marinamargulisbacteria; order UBA817; family UBA817; genus UBA817. The sequence goes on from JADHOE010000036.1 coordinate 5,411, forward strand.
TAAAGCTTGGAAAATGTACCATTGTTGTCCCAAATTCATGACCAGTTGTTTTTATATCATAGGTTCCGTCATCGTTTATCTGAACCCTTTTGATAGCCGTATCGAAGTTTGAGTCACCATTCTTCTCCGATGTGTTCGAAAAAATACGACGAGCAAAGCCCCCTAAAATGCTTTGGTTTGGCGACATAAAAAGCACCAGCTGCCCGCCGGCTGTATTGCTTTGTTTGTCGGCGCTGTAAATATTATACCGTTCCACTGTTGGCGAGGGTTCATTATGTATAGGCACCATGTGCGGCACCCCCATGCACACCGAATATAAAATGCCATTATCACCTTCTTCACCTTGAAAACAACCACTTCCCATGGTTGCAATGCCTTGTCGCCCCCACGCAATATTGTTCATATCAACATACAATGTCAATTGTTCTTCAATGGAATCTTGCACCGATAGATCCACCTGCAATTCGTTGTAAAATTGACAATGGTTAAATGTTACTGGCACCACCTGAGCTGGTGCTGCCCCAACCCTTGGAATCAGCCCTTGCGTCGGATGAGTGATATATTGATTTCCATCCAAATTAACAGTACCAGCCAATTCAGCAACAAAGCTCTGGGTATTGCCAGAGCAAGAGGTCACCGTTAAATACCGATAATCACCGGCCTTGATTTGCCGAAACACCGATAACTGCTCCAGCCACTGATTATTCGTTAGATTTAAAAAGCAGTCTCCCTGTGTGCACGAAAACAAATTCATAACCTGACCTGCAGGCTGACCTCTGTCTATGGCCGTGCTTAAATCAATGGATTCCACCCGAAACTTAACCATGCTTGGGGTAAAGCTATTCTCCTTATCATAGCCCATTGCCATTACCGACAACAGCATCATAAAAAAGCACTTAATCATATCGGGTTATTTGAAACGAAATCACCCCAAAGGTATCGTACTGCCGAACGGACGCGCACCCAGCCACCAACAACACTAAAATCACTACCAACAACTTGAATCGAGCATGACTCATGCCCGCATTATCGATCAATTCAACAAGTTTATTTAGGGGCCATTGTTGGCCATAAAAAACACATTTCTTTCGGTGGCATCACCCGCTCTATACGAATACAAATCAGGGCCATTGCACTGGGTGCACAATGGGTGACCATCAGGGTATATAAACCAGGTATTATCCGCCATTATATTCTGAATTTGCGCTTTATTTTCGCCCACTAAATCAAAGTGGGTGGCGGTTTCTTTGTGAATTTCGTAGCATAAAACACAACTGCATGGGCCAAACCACACAGTAAATGGGCCTGTACTCACCTGCAACATGACCTCGCAAACACGGGATGAAATGCCCGCCAAGGTGCCCACACGGCCAGCATGAACAATGGCCAAGGCGTTGTCTGCCTGAATAATGATGGGCAAACAATCCGCCACTCGAACAGATAACGACACCGAGGGGGTTGTGGTAATTAATGCATCGGCATCCACCATGCAG
>JADHOE010000016.1 GCA_016779165.1 Candidatus Margulisiibacteriota bacterium
GTCAGCTAATCAGAGCACCTGGTCTAAACAATTTTTTGGTCAACGGCGTTCTTGCTGGATTGGGTGGGGTGGTTGTTTTTGTACCTCAAATCGCATTGTTATTTTTTGGTTTAGGCATTATGGAAAGCTCCGGCTTTCTTGCCCGAAGCGCCGTTTTGATTGATTATCCACTGAGCCGTTTGGGGTTGAATGGTCGCAGTTTTGTGCCTCTGCTTTCAGGGTTTGCATGTGCCATTCCTGCCATTTTAGCCACCCGAGTGATTTCAAATCAACGTGTCCGTTTATTAACATTAATGGCCATCCCTCTCATGCAATGCTCGGCGCGTTTGCCAGTTTATGGGTTGCTTTTAGGTGCTTTATTTGTATCGCCATTGGCTGGAGCCATTGGGTTAACCGCTATTTATTTGGGATCAATTCTGATTGCTGGCATTATTGTTGGCATTGCCAATCGTTACACCCCATCATCCAATGATAATGCGTCCTTCATTATTGAATTGCCAGCCTGGCAGTGGCCGTTATGGCGTCAATTATTGTCGCAAACATTAACAAAAACATCACGTTTTTTATTGGGAGCTGGGCCAATTATTTGGGGCATTTCTTTGCTCATATGGTTTTTTGCAGAGGTCCAGTTTCACGGCCAGCCGTTAATACATACCATTGGGCAATGGATTGAACCCATTTTTAAACCCATGGGGGTTGATTGGAAAGTTGGTGTTGCCATTTTATTATCGTTTGCAGCCAGAGAAGTATTTGTATCCGCTTTGGCCATTGTTTATCAGGTGTCTGAGCAAGCCTTAATGGGAATGTCCACTGTGAATGGATTATTTAACGATACAGGAGCTATTATTGGTCTTGTGTTATTTTTTATGGTTGCCATGCAATGTGGGGCAACGTTTGCTGTTTTAAAAAAGGAAATGCAGCAAATCAAATGGCCAATTATTCTGTTGGTTGGTTACATTGCCCTTGCTTATGTGTTGGCTGTCCTTTCGAATGTTATTTTTTAATTTACATTGCGTACAATTTTAAAAGAACAGCAGTACTGCAACCCGCAACACTCATTGCCAATACTGTTCCCCATAAAATATCAATCCAAACAATGCCCGCTGGCCAATCTTTTAAAACCGCCCAGTTGGTTAAATCATAGGTCATGTACGTAAAAAAACCATAAAGGGCTCCCATTTTAATGGCGTGGCCAACACTTTTCTTTTCGATGGCTGGGTTGATGCAAAATACAAGTAATCCAATCACAAATAGTGCGTAAAACAAAAACGCAATGGGCCAATTCGGTGGTGTACGAAGTAGGTGCCCCATGTAATGCACATACAGTTTTCTTGCAATAACACCCAACCAAACCAGGTCAATGCCTAAAAAAATAATAAAAGTTACTAAAAATCGAATAAGTAATGCCATGGCCCTATAGTAACAAATTATAGGGAAAAATGCTGTTTTATTTCGTTTTTACTGCAGACGCATGTAAACTAATGGCATGAAGGTTTATGAGTTAATCACGGTAATTTTAGGTGTTGGTTTTTTAGGTTGGGTGGCATTTGGTGCTGTATTTGAGTCATCAATTGAATCACCCACATATCGGCCCATTGTATCCCCAAAAGGTGTTGAGATTCGAGAATATGACAGGATATCCGTTGTTGCTGTTCAAGATGTCAATCAATCAGGTTCGTTTCGCAAATTATTTAATTATATTAGCGGCAATAATAACCAACAAAAAAAAATACCAATGACTGCTCCAGTCATTCAAGACAATGGCGTGATGATGTTTGTATTGCCGGAAAATTTAACCGATATTCCAACCCCATCCAACCCAGGTGTTCGTGTTGATACCATCGCATCCCTTCGTGTTGGTGTTCACGCCTTTAATGGTGGCGTTGGAAAAGCAAATGAAATCAAACAACGATTTGAAGATTCATTGCATAAAAATGGCATAAAAACGACGACGCGTTGGTTTCTATGCCAGTATAATTCTCCATGGGTTTTTCCAGCGTTTAGAAAAAATGAAATCTGGATCGAAGTATTGCCTTAATTGAACCCTTGATCGTCTAGAATGCTGTTCCATTCATCAATGCTGTCTTGGTGATTATTCATAAAGCTTACATCTCCGTCAACCAGAATATCCATGATAAAGTCACCTTGTTCTACCATATTTACAATGGCTTGATCATCATCAGACACAACTTCGCCAAATACGGTGTGGTTGCCATCCAACCAAGGGGTTGGCACATGGGTAATAAAAAACTGACTACCATTGGTGCCAGGCCCTGCATTGGCCATGGACAGCACCCCGGGTTTGTCATGCTTAAGATTATCATTGAATTCATCAGAAAATTGGTAGCCAGGCCCACCCATTCCATTGCCGCTTGGGCAACCCCCTTGAATCATAAAATCATCGATCACTCGATGAAACTGAAGGCCCTTGTAAAACCCACGCTGAATCAGGTTTATGAAATTGGCCACGGTGATTGGTGTTTCATCATTAAATAATTTTAAAGAAATCTCACCTTTGTTTGTTTTTAGTGTGCATGTTAAATTTGTCATTAAGTTATAGTTGCATAGATTTATCGTTCCATCAAATGGCATTGCTTTTCTGGCCAAATGTCTCGTGATACCATAACTATTATGAAAAAAGTTGCAATAATTGGAGCTGGAATCGCTGGGTTAACATGTGCAAGTGAATTGCAATGTCGTGGCGTTCAGGTTGAGGTATTTGAAAAAAGCAGAGGTCCTGGTGGGCGATCAAGTACAAAGCGATGGGATCAAACATCTGGCATTGGTATTGATATGGGCGTCCCCTACATTGTGAAGGCACAAACCAAGCCCTTGGCTGTCTCTGTAATAACGTCGTTGCTGGACGCCGGTGCCATTTGCGAATGGCGGGTGAATCAAAAACTTAATGGTCAGGTTGAATCATTCGATGCATATGTGGGCATACCAAGAATGACAGCGGTTGTGAGTGCCTTATCCAATGGTCTGACTCTGCACCGGCAAGCGCGTGTGACAGGTATTTCATACAATGAAACATGGTCTCTGTTTACTGAATCATCATCTTATCATCACTTTGATGCGGTTGTTTTGGCCATCCCCGCCCCCCAGGTTATATTAATTGAGGGTGTTGATGACGCCATAGTGAATGCGGCACAATCAATTCAGTTTTCTGCAACAAATACACTAATGCTCGAAATGCAAAGCCCTATGTGGTTTGATGACATTGATATTGTTCAGGTAAATGGGCCAAAAATTTTATCAATCATTGCCGACTACCGTAAGCCAGGCCGCAATCGAGGTCGATTTACTTATGCCGTACATTCCCAGCCGGGGTGGGCGACCAATCAGTTTGATACGCAATCGCCAGATCACATTTTAGACGACATGCTGACAGATGCCTTAACCACCACCAACCGTTCAACACGTTTGGTGATGCATGCTAAATTGCACCGATGGAAATACGCCTATTTAAACGGCCCCGCAGAATCCTTGCAATGTGGGTACATTCGGTCGACCCAATCCCCCTTATTCGCCTGTGGTGACTGGTGCCAAGGGCATACGATTGCAAATGCATTTGAGAGCGGCTATTTGTTGGCTCACAATATGTTGCTATGAAAAAATCAATTCCATTTAAAAGTATTCCAGCTAGCAGCATGAGAAAGCTCGCGATTGGGGCTTGGGGTGCCCCAAATAATCCAAGTGCCTCTGTGGAGTTGGTGTTTGATGTGTCACGGCTAAATGATCATTTGCCATCTGGAATTCAGTTGAAGCACGCAATGATTAAACTGCTCTCAACACTGTTGAATCAAGTGCCAGAGTTAAATACCGTGATTGTTCGCCGGAAACTTCGACAACGATTAAATAACCGGATCTTTATCCCCACTGTTTTTAGGCATCAAGGAATGCTTGATCTGAGCGGCATCTTTATAGATAATGCGCATGCGTTAACTTGTGAAGAAATTAAGCAAGAAATGGCTGAAAAAGTATCTGCCTTGCGCATGGGGCAAGATACAACCACCAATCGAGTGGTGTCATTTTTTAAAGCTTGCCCCAGTTTTTTATGCAAACCTATCATACGGTGCATGAACTTTATACATTATTCATGCAACCTGTCATTAAGTATGATTGGTTTCCCCAATGATCCATTTGGTTCATTAACCTTAACGTTTTTGGATAAATTCGATATCAAACATGCGCATATTCCAATTTATTCTTTCTCAAAGTCTCCCCTAACCATCGCCATTGGGGCCACATATATGAATGACACTAAAACACTGTTGCCTGTAACCGTTACATTTGACCATCGGCATTTTGACGGGTATGAAGGTTATCGAGCTTATAAAAAGTTAACGCAATGGTTAAAGCAGCCTAACCAAATTATTTAGTGAAATTTGGTGACTTTTTTATAGCCAACTTAAGTTTTTTAATAGCAATGGCTTCTATTTGACGAACACGCTCAGCGGAAACATCTAAAAAGTCTCCGACTTGTTTTTGTGTTCGTGATTTTCCATCGGTTAACCCATACCGTAACTTGATCACCAACTGTTCGCGTTCGCTTAACTCATTAACCATGGTATTTAATGCCTCTTTTTCGAGGGCTTTTTCAACGGTTTCATTCGTATTTAATGATGAATTTGGCCGATCTGACACTGTATCGACCAATTCTTCATTTTGATCTACAAAACCAACCATTGAATTTAAGGATATGGTTGGCCCGTTTACCATGAGCAAATGCAGCAATTGTTTTTTAGATAGATTGGTTTTCTTTTGTATGTCAGATATCGACTGATGATTGTTGCAGGTTAGTTCAGACGATAATTGAACAGCTCTATGGTACAGATGGTCTGGAATTTTTATCATTCGAACTTGAGATGCAATTGCCCGTCGAATTTTTTGTTTAATCCACCAGGTTGCATAGGTCGAAAATTTAATATCTTTGCTTAAATCAAATTTCTCTGCGGCTCTTATTAACCCAATATTACCTTCTTGAATTAAATCTTCTAGTGGTATGCCTTTGTTTTGAAATTGCTTCGCAATAGAAATAACCAACCGTAAATTTCGGAGTATAAACATATCCTTTGCTTTCATGTCACCGCTCTGAATTTGTTCAATAAGTGAGATTTCTTCGTCTCTCGATAAAAGCTCAATGTTTTTGATGTCGTTTAAATATTGATCCATTGATTCGAGATGTTGCATGCATTAATCATCCATTAAAAAAGTGGCGTCTGTCTTCCTGCTTTATAAACCGAGATGTGTTTTTTTATAAACACGAGTGGTTATTTAAAATACAAACACTCTTTTCTCATCCGTTATGGTATCTTAATCAATATGAATAAGATGTATAAAAAAGGTTTGGTTTGGTGCCGCAGAGATTATCGATTGCAAGACCATCACGCTCTTTTTTTAGCTGGCCAGCACTGTGAAAACGTTGTGGTTTGCTTCATATTTGACACCAATATTTTGAGCCATTTGGATACCACTGACCAACGCATTGCGTTCATTATTGAATCCCTTCGTGAGTTAGATGACGACCTACGTGGTATGGGTAGTAAGCTGGTTATTCGTGTTGGCGATCCTGTTGAGAAATGCACAGAAATCATCACCCAATTTGGTATTGATGCATTGTATTTTAACCGAGACTATGAACCATATGCATTAACACGCGATCAAAAAATCCATAATTCCGTATCCATACCCGTTCATACATGCAAAGATAGTGTGATTTTCGAAAAAGACGAGGTGTTAACCCAAAAAGGCGCATATTATACAGTATTTACACCATATAAAAATAAGTGGTTGTCGTTGCTCGGTAAATTGCCAACGTTTTCGACACCCACCAATTTTTTGCCGATTTCCGAAGAGTCCAGTATTCACGAAAATCGTTGGTTTGATTTGCTTGGCTTTGACAAAAAACACCCTTTTTTACCTGGGGGTCGATCCCAGGCCCTTCGGTCACTTAACCAATTTACTCAATGGTTAGATGCGTATGATGAACACCGGGATTTTCCCCATTTAAATCGTACATCCAATCTTTCTGTTTACCTGCGGTTTGGCTGCGTATCTATCCGTGAGATGGTAAAGTTTTGCAGTCCAGCCAAGTCAAAGGGGGCAATGATTTGGCTATCTGAATTAATTTGGCGAGATTTTTATCAAATGATTTGTCATACCCATCCCAACTGCAATACCAAGGCAATAAAACCAGAATATGATCGCATTCAATGGTTGGGATCATCGGAGGATTTTGAGGCCTGGTGCAATGGCCAAACTGGGTATCCTATAGTGGATGCTGCAATGCGGCAACTAAATACAACTGGCATGATGCATAATCGGTGCCGCATGATTGTGGCCTCATTTTTATGCAAAACACTATTGGTTGATTGGCGAAAAGGGGAGGCTTATTTTGCGAAGAAATTGTTGGACTTTGACTTTGCATCCAATAACGGTGGATGGGCCTGGGCATCGTCATCTGGTTGCGATGCGCAGCCTTATTTTAGAATTTTTAATCCCTACACACAATCACAAAAGTTTGATTCAAATGGTGATTACATACGTCAATACTGCACGGAACTGTCAACAATCGCAGCGCCGTTAATCCATCAGCCTGCAGAACTCCCTGGTTATCCCACACCCATTGTTGATTATGCTATCAATCGTCAACGTGCCCTTGATATGTATGCTGTTGTAAAACAAAAAGTTTGATATGATACCAATATGATTGCTGTGGTAATAATTGATCATGGGTCACGCTATCCAGCGGCAAATGAGGCTCTAAATAATGTTGTATCTCGCATGCAGGAGTTATCGCCTGGAGTGCTAGTAAAAGGTGCCCATATGGAGCTAGCAGAGCCCAGCATTTCGGCTACCATCAATGACTGTGTAAAGGCTGGTGCCAAAAAAATAATTGCGCACCCGTTTATGTTATCACCTGGCCGACATGCCATTAGAGACATTCCAAATCTTGTTTATGAAGCCATGTCAGCTCATCCAGACATTGATGTGGTCATTACCCCGCCTTTGGGGTTACACGATGGCATTATTCAGGCAATTAAAGATCGTTGCGACCTATGAAATTTTTAAATGAGTCCCGAAAGGACTACCTTCAGTTTCAATTGGACGAGGGCCACATTGACGCTGACCCGATAAATCAGTTTGATGCATGGTACCACCAGGCATGTGAGCATTCCCCGTTTGAGCCAAATGCAATGCAATTAAGCACCGTCTCTGTTGATAATCACCCATCTAATCGTGTGGTTTTGCTTAAATCTTACAATCACGATGGCTTTGTATTTTTTACCAATTACAACAGTCAAAAGGCCCGGGATATAGCAGCAAACCCAACGGTTGCCCTCACATTTTTTTGGCCCAGCTTGGAACAACAAATTCGAATTGAAGGGCGTGCAGAAAAGGCGCCTGAGTCAGTCTCTGTTGCCTATTTTAATACCCGACCGAGAGATGCACAGTTGTCTGCTTGGGCATCCGATCAATCCGCTGTAGTGAATAACCGAGTCGATTTGGAAAAAAGAATGAATGAGATGCGTGAAAAATTTACGCATGGTGTTCCAAAACCTGAATGGTGGGGGGGCTTTATTGTCGTGCCTTGTCGTTTTGAGTTCTGGCAGGGTCGGGGCAATCGTTTTCATGATCGGTTGGTTTATGAACTAAAAAATGATGATTGGGTTACTCATCGACTTTGCCCATGATAGATTGTCACCATTGCACAAGCCATCTAATTGAAATCATACCCTCTGGCGATACGCTCCTGCGTAAGGCATGCAAATATTGCAACACTATTTTTTATGAAAATCCAAAAATCATTGCTGGGGTTATGCCAATTCACAACAATAAAATTCTATTATGCAAACGAAATATTGAGCCTAAAAAAAATTTTTGGACGGTTCCGTCAGGGTTTATGGAGCTGAATGAAACCCTTCAACAAGCGGCCATTCGTGAAGCGCAAGAGGAAGCGGGCATAACACCAGTGATTCATTCCCTGCATACCATCTATGATATGCCGAGCATTGGTCAAGTGTATATGCTATTCCTCGGCCATTGCTCTAGCTTGGCACACGAACCTGGTATTGAAACCATTGAATCTCAATGGGTGCCTTTGAATGACATTCCATGGGATGAGCTTGCATTTTCTTCTGTTGAATTTGCCTTGCAGCGTATTCATGAGCCCGGGCCTCACTTTGGGGCCCTGGATGCAAAAAAACCATCCAAATAATTAATCGCTGCAAATCCAGCATGTTCAGTTCTAAATATATGCGGCCCCAATGAAAACACCTGAAAATCAGCGGCTTTGAACTGTTGGATATCCGTTGATGAAAACCCACCTTCAGGGCCAATCGCTAAAATTATTTCATTTACATCTGCGGGGATAATTAATTCTGATGCTTGAATTTCAGCTTGTTCATATGCCACTAGCTTCAACGTGTTGTTACCGCCCAATGCGCTTAAACATTGGTGTAACGGCACAAGATCATGGATGATTGGGCGGGTGACTTGCTTGCTTTGTTTCATTGTACTATCGATGGCCGCATGCAAACGTTTGTTTTTTTGATTGGAAATTTCTTTAGCGACACACCTTTCACTGATGACTGGGTGAATGTGACCCACACCAACACTGGCGGCCAATCGACAAACCTCTGTTAATTTATCTTGTTTCGGTAATGATTGCAGCAAGCGTATGGCAATGAATCGGTTGGGTGCGAGTGGTTTTTCGCTGATGGTTCGGTAGGTGAACCCGTTACTGGTAATGTTGAGAATGGTTGTCGTCAATAGTAGGGTCCCATTGATAACAATCTCAATGGAATCATTGGCAGTTAACCTGCACACAGTAAATAAGTGGTGATGGGTGTTTGGATCAATTAAAATCCTATTGTTTTCTTGTTGCGCTAACTCAATAAATATTCGTTGCATCTCTTGCTTTAGTGTATCTCCAATGGCATATATAATAAATCCAAATTTGGTTTTTAAAATAAATAAAGATACACTACTACTAAGATGAAATTAAAGGCTACAACTTTTTTATTGGTATTTTTTTTTACACAATTCGTCCATTCTTCAACCTCTAATGTAACTGAAACCATGCCCAATACCATTTACCAATTTCAGAAAAATGACATTAATGGCGACCCATTCGATTTTACGTTGACCAAAGGCAAGGTTGTTTTGATTGTTAATGTGGCCTCCAAATGTGGGTTTACTGGTCAATACAAAGGCCTTGAAGCAATTTATCGTTCCTATAAGGACCAAGGGTTTATGGTTATTGGAGTGCCATCCAATAATTTCGGAAACCAAGAGCCAGGCTCTGATGCCCAAATAAAATCATTTTGTGAAGTTAATTATAATGTCACATTTCCAATACTAGAAAAGTCCATTGTTAAAGGCGAGGGGATTACACCGCTTTATCAGTTTCTAACAGATAAAACCATTCACCCAAAAACTGGCGGTGGCATTAGTTGGAATTTTAACAAGTTTTTAGTGGATAGGTCTGGCTTTGTCCGTGATCGGTTTAGTTCATTCACCAAGCCAGACGCCACAAAAGTTGTAAAAAAAATAGAAAGTTTACTGAATGATGGAGGTTCAAATGAAAATATTTAGTTGTTTAATCGCGGTATTGGTAATGGCTGGTTGCTCAAGCTCGCCAGACTTGACGGTTGAAATTGAAACATTGGGAAATCAAATGAAATACAATGTTGTAAAAATTAACGCAAAAAAAAATTCAACCTTACTGATCAAATTCAAGAACAACGCAACCTTACCTGTAATGAAGCATAACATCATTGTTCTAAATAGTGTGGATGCCATTGATGCGGTTGGGACCGCGGCGTTATCTGCTGAAAATAATATCCCTGATCACCCGAGCATAATCGCATCAAGCAGTATGGTTGGTCCTGGTGAAAGCACCGAATTATTAATTAGTATACCGGATCAACCAGGGGTTTACCCATACATCTGCACGTACCCAGGCCACTACCAAGTCATGCAGGGAAAAATTATTGTAGAGTAGTGCTTTTCACAGCTTAAATCGCGTGTTAAATTAACAATCATATGGCGAAAGTTATAATCATTGGTGGTGGGTTTGCTGGTCTGAACTGTGCCAAACATTTGGCGAATTCTGATCACGACATATTATTGATTGACAAAACCAATCATCACTTATTTCAACCCTTGCTTTACCAAGTTGCTACGGCCATGCTATCGCCAGCAGATATTGCGGTACCCATTCGTGACATCTTTAGAAATCATGAAAATGTTAAGGTTATTATGGGCGATGTTTTAACTGTTAATAAACAAGAGCAATATGTTGAATTAAAATCAAAAAAAAGATTCGCGTTTGATTATTTAATTATTGCAACTGGTGCAAAGCATTCTTATTTCGGAAAAAACGAATGGGAACCCCATACGAGTGGCTTAAAAACCATTGGCGATGCCTTAAGCATACGTGAAAAGATATTGATTGCATTCGAAAAGGCTGAACGTGAAACAGATCCTGAAAAACGTCAGAAGCATTTGAACTTTGTTGTTGTTGGTGGTGGACCAACGGGTGTTGAAATGGCCGGGTCAATTGCAGATATTGCCTATAAAAATTTAATTAAAGATTTTAGAAACTTTTCATCAAAAGAATCTAAAATATATTTAATAGAGGCATCTGATCGCATATTGCCAATGTTTGATGACGAACTTTCGGCCAAAGCACGCCATTATTTAGCTCAGTTTGGGGTGATTGTACGAACCAACGAGCGAGTAACAAACATTACCAATGGATGCGTAAGCACTGAAAATGATACCATTAACACCGATACCATCATATGGGCAGCTGGTAACGAAGCCAGCCCTCTACTAAAGGCATTGGATACAGACTGTGACCGGCAGGGACGCGTTATTGTTCGTAACGATTGTAGTATTCCAGATAACAGCAATATTTTTGTTATTGGTGATGCCGCCCATTTTAAACAAAATGAAACCACACTCCCTGGCATAGCCCCAGTTGCGATACAACAAGGCAAATATGTTGCAAAAACCATAAAAAAAGCCGCTGAAAAACGTGCGCCATTTGTTTACTTTGATAAAGGAATGATGGCAACCATTGGAAAGTCAAAGGCCATTGCTCAAACTGGCCCATTTAAATTAACCGGTTTAATGGCTTGGTTGGCGTGGAGTTTTGTTCATTTGCTGTATTTAATTGGCTACCGAACAAAAGTATTGGTTCTTATTGAGTGGTCTGTATCTTATATTTTTAATAAAAATGGGCCTCGTTTAATTTATAAATTCACAAATGAATAATAAAAAAATTTTTTTTGGGTTTTTAGTAGCTTTTATTGTCGCCTTAAACCTGTACCATATCCCGTTTAAAAAAGAAGTTCTAGCGGATGTTCAAATTCAAGAAGAAAATCAGGATCAACGAATGGACTTATCTGCGTTGGAGTTGGCCCTAAACTCTCAATTAAATCGAACTGTTGAATTATCAAAGTATCCGCATGTCATTGTTAATTTTTGGGCCTCTTGGTGCCCATCATGCAAACAAGAAAATTTGGTCTTTAACCAGCTTTTTAAGTCTCGCAACGATGTGTTAATTGTCGGCATTAGTGTCGATAAAAACAAAACAGATTTGGACAATTATTTAACCAAAACTAAATTGAATTACCCCGTTGGGATGAATTCAAAAGGCATCGCTGTTTTGTTTGATGATATTGTGGCTGTTCCAACACATTTTTTTATAAATACGGCAACAAAAACGGTTAAAAAGTCCATGGGGTTACTTGATGAAAATGAACTTAAATCAATGTTAGGAATTAAATGATGTCATATAAAATAGCAATTATAGGAAGTGGGCCAAGTGCGTTTTATGCTGCCCAAGAAATATTTAAATCGGAGCAAACAATAGCTGTTGATATGTTTGAAAAACTACCAACCCCTTATGGTCTGCTTCGTGGCGGAGTTGCCCCGGACCATCAACAAATGAAAACCATTAGTAAGTCATATGATAAAATAGCCTCGCATCCAAATTTTCGATTTTTTGGCAACGTTACAGTTGGCGAGTCTGTGTCAGTTGACGAATTGACAGACCGTTACCACGCCGTCATTATTGCCATTGGCGCTCAAACCGATCGCCAATTGAATATTCCTGGTGAAGATGCCATCGGCTCTCACACTGCAACCGAATTTGTTGCCTGGTACAATGGGCATCCGGATTACCAATCGTCAATTTTTGACTTATCCAAGCGTTCAGCGGTGATTATTGGGCAAGGGAATGTTGCTGTTGATGTTACACGAATTTTAGCCAAGTCAACAGATGAGCTAAAACAAACAGATATCACCAACCAGGCCATATCCATTTTAGAAAACAGCCAGTTAACAGACATTTACATGATTGGACGTCGTGGCCCGGCTCAAGCAGCATGCACGGAGTTAGAATTGAAAGAACTGGCTCACATACACAACGTCAACGTTCAAGTGCATGATGATTTGGTGTTATCTGAAAATGATCAATTGGAAATGGATGCATCATCAAAAGTGCGAAAAAATATACAGCAATTAACCACAATAAAAGCGACAGGGGCACTTGATTCTGCAAGAAAAACCATTCATTTAATGTTTTATTTAACACCAGTTGAAATTATAAAAAATGGGCAAAATATACAGAAAATTCGGTTTGAAAAAAATAAAATGCAGGGTGATTTTGGCCATCAAAAAGCAGTTCCTACTGGTGAGTTTATTGACTTGGATTGTGATATCCTATTTCGAAGCATTGGGTATCGTGGGGTACCGTTAAACGGTGTTCCTTTTGACCAAAAATCTGCAACCATACCAAATCAAAACGGTCAGGTATTGGAGGACAATGGCAACCCGTGCCAAAAATTGTTTGTAACGGGTTGGATAAAGCGAGGACCCTCGGGTGTCATTGGCACAAACCGATCCGATAGCATTGAAACCGTGCGTCAATGTTTGGCATCGATTGAATCCACATCCATAGCCATTGATAGTGATGTCCAGGAACTTCTAGAATTAAAAAATATTCGATCCATTAGTTTTCACGATTGGAAAATAATTGATGAATACGAACAGGCCGAAGGCAAACGCGTTGGGAAACCTAGAGAAAAGTTAACCAATATTGATGATGTCTTTAATGTATTAAACAATGGTGTTGCTTGAATCCCCCTTGGGTGTGCCCAAAACTTACCCGCAGTTTGAACTAAACGATAGCTTTGGTGTAAACCACACCTCCAATGACATAATGGCTGAAAACGGGATGATTATTTTATTTACATGCAACCATTGCCCGTATGCAAAAGCACTATGGAAACGGGTAATTAATGATTATTCTGTTATGGCAGATGCTGGCTTTTCATTGGTGGCAATTAACCCCAACATTAACCCTAACTACCCGGACGACTCTCCAGAAAAAATGCAAAAGTTGGTTCAAAGTTATGGGCTTCCATTTCCATATTTAGTGGATGAATTGCAAGAAACCGCTACCAACTATGACGCGGTATGCACGCCTGATCTATTTGTTTTAGACACCACCATGCAATTGTTGTATCGCGGTGCTTATGACAATAATTGGAAGGATGAATCGTCTGTTTCAGAACGGTATCTTATTAACGTTATAACAACATCAATTGAGCAGGGGTTTGTAACGGCCAAACAGCCCAGCATGGGGTGCTCCATTAAATGGGTAAAAAACAATTAATTTTATTCCTTAGTTGTTTGTTTTTTGGATTCGTGATGGTCCTTTTCTTCATTAGGATATTCACTAATTCGCCTCAGAAAACCCAGCAATATTTACAAAAAGTTAGGGTTATTGATGAGGCTGAATTTTCATTTCAGCCAGTGGGCTATTCCACCAAGCAGGGGTTTCAATTGGATCTGCATGTCACCATTACCAGTTACATGAACCCAGATATTCTTGATTTGGATTTAATCACACAAATAATTTTGGAAGTAAATGAGGGCATCATACAACCACTCGAATGGAACGAGACTGACATCTCCAATCACCATATATCTGGACGCTTAAAATTTAATCTGTCCAATCAGCCGAATGGGTTCACTGTAAAGGTGTTTACGTATACGGATAATGAAATTACTTGGGATTAGTCTGATATTAACAGGCATTGCCTATGCGTCACTTACCCTTGATGAGATTTTTAAGGATATTCCTTCAACCATCTCCACATCCGATTATGTTTTTGTGGTGGATGTTCATTCTCAAAAAAACTTTCTATTTTACAAGAACACACTAATTGATCACTTCATGGTATCTACAGGGTCAAAGCACCGTTATAAAGGAAACCGTGAAATGAGGGAAGGCGTTTGGCGATTATCATCACGTATGAATGAAAATTTAGCACCAATATATGGGGCTCGATTAATTTATTTAGAAAAATACAATAAAGAAAAGCAAAAATTTGTTCGAACAAACAGGGCGTTTCATGGTACAAATGAGCCAGAAAATATCGGTCAACCCACATCCATGGGATGTGTCTATCATTTTGACCAAGATATTATTGATTTGTACGAGTATATTCCAAAAGATACCTTGGTTATTACAAAAAAAATGATCGGAGACTCATTTAAAGGTTCCAATATCAACGTATCTTTATTACCATTATAAATTATGGCATTTATTTGGGGTTTGTTAAGCACGTGCATTATTATTGGGCTAGGGTTTGCAGTAAACTTTAAAACACTTACATACGTTCCATTTAAGCATTTAACATCTGACATCTCTGAGGTGAATGAAAATCAATTTGTAACCACCAAGGATCATTATTCAAAATTAAAGTGGTTTTACCCCGATATCAAGCGGATTGACTCGCTGGATGCGTTAAGCAATCACGATATTGTTATTTTGCCGTGGAATAGCAAGCACCCAAACCTGCAATTTATGCCCATTGATGATACACCATTTTACATGGGGCCTTCCGGCACCATTCAAATCAAAGCGTTTACAACAAAAACAAACACATACAATGACTTTTTATCGAATCGTATTACCGTAACGGCTGGCGGCACGGTTGTTCTTGCTCGTGGGGTTCATAAACTCATCGAAAAAAAGAACGACGTGACCTACCCATGGAAGTACACGCGTCATTTGTTTTTTAACTCCGATATTAACATGGTCAATTTTAAATCCCCCTTGGTTTCTGCGTTTACTTACCCTGAATCTTCCTGGCATTTGGTTGGAAAGACCAGTTACGCAAAAGGAATGCAAACCGCTAATATACACATTGTATCCATTGCTGGAAATCATATGGGCGATGCTAAGATTGGCGGCTTAATTGAAACCATTGACACCTTGCATCACGCTAACATTGAAACGGTTGGTGCTGGCGACACATTAACCGAAGCATATCGTTGCAAACGTATTCAGCGTAAAAAAACAACCTTTGGGTTTCTTGCATTTAATAATGTGCCTGGTTCTGTTGGTAAGGCAAGCATGGTATCCCCAGGCATTGCCTGGTTGGATAATGACGCCTTGCGGGCAATTAAAGAGTGTGATCGCGAGGTTGATCAATTGCTGGTTATGGTAAATTGGGGGATTGAGTATACCCATACCCCTCGAAAACATGAGCGTTTATGGGCCAAGCGGATGATAGACGCTGGTGCAGATATCATTATTGGTGATCAAGCCCATTGGGTTCAGGCACACGAAAAAATTAACGGCAAACATGTCTCATATGGCTTGGGAAATTATATATTTGATCAACATTGGTCTCAAGAAACAACCGAAGGTATCATTCAAACCTATGTTTTTTATAATGAAGCCCTCCATACCATTCATACTGTTCCAATCAAACTGTATAGAGATGGAAAAATAAAAGAAGTGTCATCATCATCACCGCGATATTTAGATGTTCTAAACGCCTATTATGACACCTCAAATTTGAGCCCAATTGATTAATGGGTTTTGTTGATTTAATAATCTTGTTTCTAACTTGAAGATTAAATAAAGAGATGATACCATCAGAAAAAATTGGAGGATAGTATGTCTACAAAAGAGTTAATTCATTTCAAACGATCGTATGGACTAAACGAAATAGCTCTGGTGCCATCTTCGTTAACATTGGACCCAAACATTGTAGATATCTCAACAACCATTGGAAAATTGAAGCTCGATATTCCTGTTATTGGTTCTGCAATGGACTCTGTGGTCAGTCCAAAAACAGCGTCTCTTTTGGGTAACATGGGTGCGCTTGGCGTGCTTAACTTAGAGGGTGTTCAAACACGTTATGAAGATGCTGAAGTTGTCTTAAAAAAAATATCACAGGTTTCCAAAGCAGATTATGTGAATTTAATGCAAGATGTTTACAGAGATGAGCCCATCAAAGAAGCCTTAATTCGAGCGCGAATTCAAGAAATTAAATCCTCAGGCGCGCCTGTTGTTGTATCTGCAACTCCAATTAATGCCCGCCGGTTTGGTGAGATTGCCAGTGAGGAAAAGGTAGATGCGTTTCTCATTCAGTCCACTGTTGTATCTACCCAACATAAAAGTGCCAATGGCAATGAAGCCCTTGATTTAAAAGGCTTTTGCAATGCCATGGATGTGCCTGTTTGGGTTGGTAATTCTGCTACATACGATGTTACAGCAACATTGCTTGATACTGGTGTTGACGCGGTATTCGTAGGTATTGGTCCAGGTGCCGCTTGCACCACTCGTGGTGTTTTAGGGGTAGGGGTACCAATGGCAACATCAATTGCTGATGCCTCGCAAGCGCGTAATGATTATTTTAATCAAACTGGCAAATACATCAGCATTATTGCCGATGGTGGTATTGTAAATTCAGGTGACATTTGCAAAGCATTGGCATGCGGTGCCGATGCGGTTATGATTGGTTCCCCACTAGCGCGAGCGAAAGAAGCACCAGGTAATGGTTTTCATTGGGGAATGGCAACGCCAAATGCGGTCCTCCCTCGTGGTGCACGTGTTGAAGTCGGCACAGTTGCGTCATTAAATGAAATCATGCTTGGGCCATCAAAATCAGACGATGGATCTCAAAATTTAGCTGGTGCTATTCGAACATGTATGGCAACAGTTGGAGCTGAGAAAATATCCGATCTTCATCAGATTATTGAGGTTATTATTGCCCCTTCATTATTAACTGAAGGAAAAGTTTACCAAAAAGATCAACACCTTGGAATGTACAAATAATGATACTGATTCTTGACTTCGGATCTCAGTATACGGAGTTAATTGCAAGAAGAATTCGAGAATTAAACGTATATTCTGAAGTTCTTCCTCATACGACATCTGCGGATATAATCAAAACTAAAGAGTGCCATGGCATTATTTTGTCAGGTGGCCCTTCATCAGTGGATGATGATGGTGCTCCGAGCATTGATGAGGCCATTTTTTCTTTATCTATTCCAATCCTTGGTATTTGTTATGGCATGCAATTAATCGCTAAAACATTGGGGGGGCACGTAATGGCGTCAAGCACGCGTGAGTACGGGGCATCGTCCCTAGAAATTAATGAACAGTCCTCTTTATTTAATAATGTTCCGAAAGCCATTAACATTTGGATGTCCCACAGTGACAGTGTCCGGCAAGTTCCTGATGGGTTTCAGCCTGTTGCAAGTACAACCACCTGTCAAATTGCGTCGTTCGAACACAATGAAAAGCAAATATACGGCATTCAATTTCACCCTGAGGTATCCCACACCGATTACGGAAAAGACATCTTAAAAAACTTTGTGATTTCAATATGTAAAACACCTCAAAATTGGACAAGTGAAACATTTGTAGAGCGGTCAGTTGAGCGCATTCGTGAACAAGTCGGAACAAAAAATGTTCTGTGTGCCTTGTCAGGTGGCGTTGATTCAGCTGTCGTTGCTGCCTTAATGCACAAAGCCATTGGTGATCAGTTAACATGCATGTTTATTGATACCGGGTATATGCGCATTAACGAGGGGAAGCGAATAAAGGATATATTTGAGGATCAATTCAATATGGAACTAATATATGTCAATGCGCAAGACGACTTTTTTGGTATGTTAGATGGTGTATCTGAACCTGAAAAAAAGAGAAAAATCATAGGGAATGAATTCATACGTGTGTTTGAACGTGAAGTAAACAACTTAAATAAACCCATCCCATATTTGGCCCAAGGCACGTTATACCCAGACGTGATTGAATCAGCCAAATTTGGTGTTGCAGCAACAGCACATACCATTAAAACTCACCACAATGTGGGTGGCTTACCTGAGGATATGGACTTTACCATTATTGAACCATTGAAAATGTTATTCAAGGATGAGGTCCGTCAGGTAGGGGTATCGCTTGGCTTGTCCGAGGATATTGTATATCGCCACCCATTTCCTGGCCCAGGATTGGCAATTCGAATTTTGGGTGAACCAACAAGAGAACGTACACAAATGTTGCAAAAGGCCGATGCCATTGTATTGGAAGAAGTCAAACGAGCTGGCCTATACCGAAGCATTTGGCAGGCATTTGCAGTGTTACTTCCTGTAAAATCGGTTGGAGTGATGGGCGACCAGCGCACCTACCAGTTTACTTGTGCCATTCGATGTGTGACTTCGGATGATGCCATGACTGCAAAGTGGGCACATATTCCTTATGATGTCCTCGAAACCATGTCCAGTCGAATCATTAATGAAGTGGATGGGATTAACCGTGTCGTTTACGACATTTCATCCAAACCCCCAGCCACAATTGAGTGGGAATAGCTCGCTAGGCAACATTCTACCACACACAAGTAGTTACACCGTCATTTGACTCAACCCATGACGATCCGTTGCAAACACATAATTTGTAGTGGCTATTCAGCGCGATAGCGCCATCGTGATCCAAGTCACAAGAAACAGGTTCAGTGGTGTACTTTTTTAAACGGACATAACCATTAACATCCAATGTGGCTTGGGGGGTTGATTGAGATACGCCAATATGCCCGTTTTCTTGAATCAGAAATCGGGTGTTGCCTTCTTGGCTGATTACCTCCATCACTGAACGTGTTGGTCTTGCATTATCATAGCGTGTGCTATGAACCAATAATGTTGGCCCAAATTCTGACGAGCCTACATTGGTTGTGCCAATGGCTGATTGGTACCTTGAAATCGAGTGCGAAAATAAATTAAAACCATTGCTTGCAATGGAATACCCATTGTGAGCCCCATCGTACCCAATGCTTAATTCACCACTGGAATTTACTTGAAATGCAATGTCGCCAGTACTATCTGTGACTTTAATGGGGGTTGCCAATGTGCTCGATAATCGGTTCACTCGCATTGCCGCATATGGGTTATCCGACCCAATGGTAAATGTGTTATTTTCCCAACGTAAATTTGATGTCAACTGAATGGTGTTATCCTGAACCAAAATGCCATTAGCTCCGGTATAGCTCGTGCCACCATTAACAACTGATGGTTGTTCTGGTACCCAAGAAGCTCCATTCCAGGTCATAATATCCCCAATACTTGCATTTTGGCTGGCAATGGTTAGGCCTGCATTGCTTAAAACGATGTCACCCCCTGGCTCAATGAATGGTGAAGGCTGCCAGTTATTATTTTTGAATAGCATGATATCAAATTCATTGGCATTGGCTGTGCTTAATTTAAGGGTGAAGTCCGACAGTTCCAACATGCCAGTGGCTTGAATAGGGGTGGGGCGCCATTCGTTATTGATTAAGGCAAGAACATCATTAGAGTTCGCATTTTTTGTCGATAACACCAAGGTTGTGTCAGTTAACGCAATCAGGCTGGTTGCACTGTTTGATACCATATCGGCGATGCCCAAGGACCTGGAATAAATATCGCCAGAACCATTGGTGACTAAAAACGAGTTGTGTTGAGGTGCATCTATTAACGACCGAACACGTAAGGACCCGTTAATGTCCAAGGTGGCCTGTGGGTTACTGACCTTAATCCCAACATCACCAGCTGGGTTGGTGATTAAGTGATCCCCGCTCATTACCCAAGGTGATTCACTGGTTGTTGTTCCTACGGTTGTCGGCGACCCAAATGACTGCCAATCGGTACCATTGAACCCTTTAAAGTGAGTGCCATCGAA
Organism: Candidatus Margulisiibacteriota bacterium; assembly: GCA_016779165.1. GTDB lineage: Bacteria > Margulisbacteria > Marinamargulisbacteria > UBA817 > UBA817 > UBA817. Next base: position 20,030 of record JADHOE010000016.1, read on the forward strand.
TATGATCATACCTTCATTTGGTTCCATGCTAGGTTGGGATGATGTTGTTCGTAATCGAATGGCCCCGTTGACGTCTAAGGTGGCACTTGGCACAATGCCAATACCAACCATGGAATTACTTATTATGAATGGTTCACCCAATGACAGTTCCCCATTGGTATGTGCCAAGCCATTGCCTAACTGAACAGATTTGAATTGATTGTCTTTCCACATTGTTAGGGTTTCATCGGTTAATGCTGTGTCATTGATGCGAAACCCAGTCTCGTCCACCGTCAAACTTGACTGAGTGGCCAATGGTACCTGAATGATTTCATCGGTATCATTCAGCATAATAAACGCACTCCCGGTGGGGGAAATGGCTACGCCTGAAAAATCTATGGTTGGCTTTAATGCTTCCCAGGAGTTGGTCCAAATATAATAATCGGATCCATCGTATCCAATGGCGCCATTATCTCCAGGCATACTGTTTAACAAGGCCTCATTGGGAGATAATTGAATCAAAGGAATGGCCGTATTGCTAGCCATTATTGGTTGCCATTTGCCATTCAGCAACAGATGGTAATTGCCATTGGCATATTGAATACCACCATGAATGCTATCTATGTCGTTGAGTGGGGTATCGGTAAAGCGTAACTGAGACACTGCATTTATAGCCAGCTGATTGTTAATAATTTGAAAGTCATCCCCAAGTTTTGTTGAAGAAATGGTGTTGTTTTGGGATCGTAAAAAATAATGATCCATGCTGGGTTGTTGAAAGTCTGTCATGGGGGAGATCACACCGTCATTGCTTATTTGCAACAATGCCCCATTGTTTTGACCACCTGATACAATGTGGTGATTCCCCACTGCATTGGATAGGCTTTCGATCTGATCAACACTTTCGCTTAGGTTTTGACTTACCGTTAGTATGTCAGTTTGTAAAAGGCTCAATTGCCCAGCATCGATGGAGATGCCATCACCTGCTAAGATATCACTTAATGTTTTGGCATGGGCTTCGATTTGTGCGTCATGATGATTTAACAGACTCGACACATTGGCCAAGGTAGTTCCATCAAGCATTTGGTTGTTTGAAAACCGAATGTGACCATCTGGATTGATCATATCGATATTGCCATTGATGGCCACTTTTTCTGAGGGTGTTTGTGTTCCAAATCCCACGTTGCCATCATGTAAAAAAATGGCATTTTTATCAGATAGTTGGTCTGCAGATTTACTATGAATGGCCAATAAGGTCGGGTAAATGGGAAATTCCAATACACTGTTACTGAGTTCCAAAATAACGCGAGGCTCTTGAATCTCTTTAAAGTGATCAATGGGGCCGAGTTTTATTTCAGAAAAGCCATCAACAAAGTGCAATTGTTTGTGGTCTTCCCAAAAGACCCTGCCATTGCTTCGATCAATAACACTGACACTTGCGGGGTAATACCCATTCAGTAAGCCATTTTTAGAATCGGTTAAATTAATTTGAATAATTGATTGATTCCCAACACCAAATGCCAAGCTTGCGATACATATAAAAAAAATAAGTGTTTGCTTTATTATTTAAATCACTTTTACTGAGAGTACTTTTATATTCCCTGTTTTTTAATAAAATAAACATTAATTTATACTTGATTTGGCAGTGGTTAGCGATGAAGGCGCCCATGTTTTCGTGAATAGTCACTCAAAAAAAGGAATGGTATACTTGGTTATGAAAAAAAAGAAGCGCATTTGTGTTATTTCACAAGGGTGCCGGCTGAATCATTCAGAATCAGCGGAGCTCATGAATAAAATAAAGGCGACAGAAGAGCTTCAATTAACCATGGATCAAAGTACGGATCTGGTGGTTATCAACACATGCACCGTGACTGAAAATGGCGATAAAGATACCATACGATTGGTAAATAAAGTCAATCAAACCTGTAAATCCGTAAAAATTGCACTGATTGGGTGCCAATCTCAAATCAAACAACAGCAACTATTATCGTTAAAAAATGTGAATTGGGTGGTTGGCAATCAAAGCAAAAGCGACGTAATGGACATTATTATGAATCAAAAACCTGGCAGTTACATGGCACCGTTTACCAAAGAAGCTTTTTTTCAAACCTCTAGTTTTGATCCTAAACACACGCGTGTTAATTTGAAGATACAAGATGGCTGTGATTTTTACTGTTCATTTTGCATTATTCCCTTTGCCAGAGGCCCAGCACGAAGCCGTGATTTCAATGATATTGTTAACGATGCAAAACAACTGCATCAGTTGGGAATTAAAGAACTCATTTTGACGGGTATCAATCTGGGAACTTATGAAAACAATGGGGCGACATTTTACGATTTGTTAGAGGCAATGTTAACAATTCACCCGGAACTTCAAATTCGCATTTCTTCAATAGAGCCCACCACAGTTGATGAGCGTTTGATTGATTTTTGGAATGAATTTCCTAACTTGTGCCGCTACCTTCATCTGCCAATTCAGTCTGCCACGAATACCATACTGAAGAAAATGCGCAGAAAGTACACCCTTTTAGATTATGATAACTTTATAACAGCCATTAAGAAAAAACGCCCAGATATATGCATCGGAACCGATGTCATTGTTGGCTTTCCTGGTGAATCTGATGATTTATTCCACGAAACAAAAACATATTTATCGGAATCGTTGATTGATTATTTTCATGTCTTTAGTTATTCTGAGCGCACCATGGCCCATTCAAGAAAATTTGATGATCAAGTGCCCCAACACGTTATCAAGCAAAGAAGTCAAACGTTACGTACAGTTCACCTAAACAAGTGGCAACGGTTTTTAAACCAACATGTTGACACGGTTCAATCCATTTTATTTGAACAGAAAAAAAACGGGGTGTGGGTAGGCACTTCTGATCAGTTTATAAAGGTGAGGGTTCAATCTGAAATGGCTTTGAAAAATAAGCGAATGTCAGTTCGTTTAACCAGTGTTCAAGATGATTTTATGTATGGAGAGCTGCTATGAAGAATCAAATATACATTGAGACCTATGGGTGTCAAATGAATACATATGACTCAGATTTAGTGCAAAGCATTTTGATTAACCATGGGTTCCAAATGGTAGATTCACCAAATCAAGCAAGTGTTGCCTTACTTAATACCTGTTCAATCAGAGAAAATGCTAATAATAAGGTCTTAAACAGGGTGCATGAAATCAAGCGTGTTTCCAGTGACATAAAAATTGGAATCTTAGGTTGCATGGCAACAAACTTTAAAACAGAATTGTTAGACAATAAACGCTTAAATATCGATTTAATCGCTGGGCCGGACAGTTATCAGGCATTGCCATCCCTAATTAACGATGCAATTGATGCCCAAATACAAGAAAAGCCGTTTGATGTCACCTTATCTGAATTTGAAACGTATGAGTCCATTTACCCTGCCCAAAAAGATGGTGCAAATGCGTGGGTTGCAATTATGCGGGGCTGCAATAATTTTTGCACATTTTGTGTAGTTCCTTATACCCGTGGAAGAGAACGCAGCCGATCCATCAGCTCAATTTTAGATGAAGTGAAGCTACTGGAAGACCAAGGGTTTAAGCAAGTCACACTTTTGGGCCAAAATGTTAACTCTTATCGATTCGGAAATGATACGTTTATTGATTTACTTGATCAAATTAGTTCCAAAACCAGCATTAAACGCATTCGATTCACATCGCCTCATCCCAAAGATTTCCCAATTGAATTGCTTCAGCTAATTAATGATCGCCCAAACATATGCAAGCAAATTCATGTGCCATTGCAGTCTGGAAATGACCGAATTTTAAAGAAAATGAACCGCTCTTATACTCAAGTTGAGTTTTTATCACTCATCGATACCATTAAATCGACCATACCCACGGTGGCCCTTTCAACAGATATTATTGTCGGGTTTCCAACAGAAACGCATGATGAATTTTTGGACACCAAGCATGTATGCGAAACGGTGATGTTTGATCATGCATTCATATTCAAATATTCAGAGCGCCCGAATACCAGGGCTGCGCTAAAGTTTCCTGATGATGTTTCTGCTGATGATAAAACCGAGCGTATTATGGCCTTAATTGAGATGCAAAAATCCCATTCGAAGATTAAAAACAGCCAATGGGTGCACCAAAAGCAAGATATTCTAATTGAACGGATAGATGACCATCAACTGGTCGGACGAAATGACGCGAATGTTTTGGTTTACTGCCCAAAGTCAAATGATCTAATTCAGGTTGGCGACTTGGTGCCATGCATGATCCAATCAGCAACACCCCATGGCCTAAAGGCCTGTGTTCATCAACAGTAAAGAATCAATTATATGGGCTGTTGTTTCATCAAAGCCGTAATGGTTAATGTTAAATTGAAGGTGAGCACTGTCTTTATATAGCCGATGACGTTCTACAAATAGCGACTCAAATGTCCGACCTTCAAGTCCAATAATCCCCCGTGACTCGATGTTTGGGATTCGTTTGTAAATTTGCAAAGGTGTATCATACAAATAAATAAGGATAGCGCTTTTTTTTAACAATGCAATGGTGCTTTTTGCGTAAATAAAACTTCCTCCTGGGGAAATAATACAAGGGGAACTGGCAAGTTTTAATACCGTTTCAGCCTCCTTTTTTAAAAAATTAGGCTCTCCGATTTGTTTTATTACGGTATGCAGTGGCTGATTAAACTCTGTTGAAATAACTTTGTCAGTATCAAAAAAAGGCATGTTTAATGCCTTTGCCACGTCCCTGCCAATGGCACTCTTCCCTACGCCCGCCATACCAAGAAAAATCGTTGTTTTTTTTAACATATTTTTGTTTAAAACTTTTAAATTTTGGGTACATTATACCAGGGGGCAATAAATGAAACAAAATAAAACGGATACAAACAAGCAATCCTTTACCAAGGTACTTTCTGGAGACCATTATATTAACTCGTTAGACTCATTATTAAATAGCCAAAAAAACGACAATATAAACGAAATAAAGACCTTTGTTTCATCGGTGTGCTCTAAAGAAAGAAAGGAAGAGTTTAATGGGTCGTTTGATGACTATTTTAATGCTATGTTGGAACAAAATGACCCTCATAAGGTTGAGAAAATAATTCATTTAATTGGTAAAATTGGGTCAAAGTTTCCCCAATTAAGTGAATCTACCGTTGATGCTCTTATCCATATTATCGATGATCATATGGAACCACAGGTATGTTGCCCAGCCATTCGAGAGATGGGAAAAATTGGGCATATACGCGAAAATACATGCAATAAAATTATTGATGAAATTAATAAGGTAACCCACGAGGTATTTGATCACGATGTTACCATAGACGCTATTCATGCCTTATATGAAATAGGGCTGGCTTGGAAAAAGAAGAAAAAGATCTTCTTTCCCTTACTGGATATCTTGAAACGTGGCGATAAAGAAGAAAAACTTGAGGCCATTCGTGCCATTAGAACTCAACTCGAGGGGTATTGGGAAAAACCAATACAGGCATTCAAAGAATTGGTGTTATATGACGATGATTTTGAGGTTCGTCGGGTCGCGGCCATGAGCCTTGGAGAGGTTGGTGCTTACACGTCGTTTTCTGTTCGTGAAGCAGTCTTTGAACTAACAACCAACGTTGCACATCAAATCCAACGCTTAAAGGTGTCTCTAGAAAAAAATAACCTTAATAATTTTCACATTAAATGTCGATTGCACGATTCAAAGGCTATTTTAAAGATTTTATACCACTACATTCGGATTTATAAATATGGCTTTATAGAGTAATCGCTTTACAATAAAAAATCTAGCTTTTATGATACGATAATGATCACAATTTTCTTATTTATTAAGAAATGCCTTGGCTATTTAAACTCAAACGAATCCATTGAAAACATTTCCTACAGCTTGACGATAGCATTTGTTTTCGCACTAATTCCATTTAATATTATCATTCACCCGTTGTTGGTTATTTTTTTGGTGGCGTTAAATGGCAATGCCTTAATTTTTTTATTTATTACACCCATTTTAAGCATCATAACGCCGAATGTGTATCAAGAAGTTCATTTAGTAGGGGACTTAATACTATCTCAACCGAGTGCCCAACCATTCTTTTATAAATTGGCGACTGTGCCATTGCTTGGATTCTCAAGCTGGAATAATACCGTTACCATGGGCGCATATGCCGTATCGCTCATAAGCTGTGTTCCGTTGTACTTTTTCTATTTTTTTCTTTTAACGCTTTACCGACGTCATGTACTTTCAAAGTTAAAAAATAGTCGCATGTTTAAATGGACCAAATCATTGTCATGGATGACTTATTTTCTGGGTAAAAAATGAAATATTTTATAAAATTTATTCTAATCTTTCTTGTGTGCTGTATTCCAACCTGGGTGATATTTGACGATGTAATTATAAAATCTGTGATTATACAGCTGACCCAAAAGGCAACCAAAAAAAAGACCAATTTAGCCTCCGTAAAGATCACATATTTCCCGGAACTTTCACTTACATTGAATGACTTTCAGTGCCCAAACCCAATGCAACAAAACTACGTATTGTCAGCAAAAAAGTTAAGAATAAGTATCGATGCATCGGCATTGTTGCATCAGTCTTTGGTGATTAATGATATTGTTTCAATGGATGCCATTTTTTTTGATACATCATCGCCAGTATACCCTATAAAAAATACGGTTCAGGAATCGTCAGAAGAACCTAAAAAAACCATGTCTATACCCATTAAAAAATTAGTTGATTCAGCAATGCCTGTTATAAGCAATTCATCTTTTGCAAATGACATGAAAGATGCCGTTGATTTTTCTAAAGAAACAGACGATATTAATGCCATTATATCAAGTGCTGAAGACCAGATACTTAGTAATAAAAATCAGGTGTTAAAGTCCTTGAATAATAGCTTTTTTGAGCTAAATGGATTAAACGTTTCAAATGTGTCATCTTTAGATGATATACGTGACATTCAAAAAAAATTAACAACATTGTATGAGTATTTGAATCAAATATCCAATAAAATCGACGATACCTCACTAATTTACAAAAGTGCTCAGAGCGACATTCAGGCGGTTCATAATGAAGCAAAAGAAAAAATAACCTCATCACTATCATCTTCCATTCTAAATCAATCCACAGATAACGATGCATCCATTTCAACAACATTGGTAAAGAATACCTTTGATTTTCTGATTCAAAAATTTTCCCCCAAGCAAAAAAAACAATTACGTCCCCAATTTAAAGGAACCACCTATCGGTTTCAAACCAACCAGCCACCCAAATTTATGATTCGACGCCTAACCATCAATTCACCAGAAAGCAACCAACACATCAATGGTAAAAACATTGGGTTTGGGCCAAATATAACCGATAAAATGAACTTGCTGATTCAATTTTTGAACCAGCCAAGCTATGCGTCATTTTTAACAACGGTTACATCTGACAATTCGAAACAATATGCCATACAATCAACGCTGAAGGGTGGTCGTATTGCGCAACGAAAATTATTTGAAAATGATGATATTCGCCTTAATTTTTTAGAAAACAAATCCGTAAGCCTAAATATTTTGGGTCAAATTTCTAAACGTTCGGACATTTCAGCCCTTGTGGATATTATTCAGCCTGAATACAGAGTAATTAATAAATCCACAAATAAAAATGCAATTGCTGGGATTGTTCCATTTTTGAATCACCAAGACTTAACCTTTAAGTTGGACTTTAAGGGCAACTTATCTGCATATGAAATTGAAGCGTCCAGCAATTTGGATGAGTTGGTAAAGCGCGTTCAAACGGCGTTTATTAACAAACAAATGTCAGCATTTAAAAAAGAGCAAGATAAGATTCAAAATGAAATGCAATTAACATTTATTCGTCAAACCAAAGATTCAGAAGCATCTTTTGATAAACGGTATAAAAAAGACATGAATCAAATGACCAAACAAAAGAGTGAATTAACAAATAAGCTAGATGAAATAACCAATGAATTAAATGATAAAAAAGAATCATTTAAAAATAATATTAAATCTGAGCTAAAACAATCATTAAAGACCTTTGGTTTTTAAATTGATCGAATATTTAATGTGTTATTCATTAAATAATCTTTGATTTCAGGAATGCTAAGTTTATTGAAGTGCAATAAAGATGCAAGAAGGGCTGCATCAGCAACCAACAGCGCATCTTTTATATGGTCAATGGATCCTGCACCACCCGATGCAATGACCGGAATGCGAACATTGCGTTTGATTTCTTTAAGAATGTCGACATCATAACCATCTTGGGTACCATCGGCATCCATGGACGTAACAAGCAGTTCCCCTGCACCCATAGATTCACAATACATGGCCCATTTTATGGCATCGATGCCACAATTGTTTCTCCCACCATGTGAGTAGACGTCTGCGATTGTTGTTTCATTGCTTTTTATTGCATTAAGCTGGGAATCTGGCTTAGCTACTCTTTGTATGGAACCAGAAACACGTTTAATATCAATGGCAACAACAATGCATTGAGAACCAAAATGTCTAGCGGCATCATTTATTAGACCGGGGTTATGAATTGCTGCGGTATTGATTGAAACTTTATCTGCCCCCAGGTTTAAAATTTCCTGAATGGTTTCCACATTGTTGATGCCACCACCAACTGTAAATGGAATGAATATTTCTTTCGCAACTTGCTGAACCAATGATTTAATAATGCTGCGCTTATCGGATGACGCGGTAATATCCAAAAAAACCAACTCATCGGCACCTTCTTTCTCATATTTTTTAGCCAAAGCAATGGGATCGCCGGCATCTATAATATCAACAAAATTAGTGCCTTTAACCACGCGCCCGTTATCAACATCTAGACAAGGGATAATCCGCTTCTTTACCATTATACAATCGCCTTTCCGCCACCCCTTAAAAAATCGGAATAGCTCATGATAGTTTTACCTTCAGGTTGCACATTCACTAGTGTGAATACCCCATCGCTAAAGGTGGATTCAATTAGTTTGATTCTTACCCCATGGTGAATCACATATGCGCCAGGTTTGGGGGCATAGGCACGAATTTTGTCATGAACATCGGCTAAATTTTCAAGCGATTCAATATGCAAATCTGACTTTTGAATCTTTTTTGAATAGGTGGCTTTGCCATGATCTTGTTTAGTTAGTACCACTTGATTTTGCAAAAAGGAGTATTGTATAAACTCTATACAGGCGGTTGCACCTAAATTAGACAAGGCGTCAGTTAAGGTTCCCAAGTTATCGTTGTTCTGAATTATCAATTCTTTTTTTAATACGATATCTCCTTCATCCATTCGTTCATTCATTTTAATAAGTGTTACACCAGTTGTTTTGTCGCCATTCAACAACGCCGTATGAATGGGGGATGCTCCTCTGTATTTTGGCAATAACGATGAGTGAATATTCACACAAAAAAAACGGTCTGTAATGGACTTTTCTATGATTCTTCCGTAAGCAACCACTATAATTAGCGATGGAGACAAATCTATAATGCAGGCGCTTAGTTCCTTGTTAGATTCTGGCTTAAATAACGGCAAGCCATGGGTGGTTGCCAATGCAGCGACGGGCGTTTCTTGCATGCGGCTGCCACGACCTTTCGGGCGATCTGGCATGGTAATTACAGACAGTCTGGAGTTTTGGAAAGTTGTTCTTAAGCCGGACAGGACAGGAACTGCAAACTCTGGTGTACCAATAAAGCAAATATGATCAATCGTATTCATTTTAATTTAGAAAGTACCGAATTGCTGGGTTATTGGTTTCATTAAAGGTTTGAATTGGCAACTGCTCAATTAATTGGTTGAATGATGAAACATCAGAATATGGCACATCAAACCCAACCAAAACACGCCCATATGCGGCACCATGATTTCGATAGTGAAACATGGTAATGGACCATTTGTTCTGCAATGCCTTTAAAAACTCCAAAAGAGCACCTGGTCGTTCTGGAAATTGAAACCGGTACGTGCATTCGTTTTCAATTTTTTTTCCTGGGGTTCCGCCGATCATATGCCGCACATGAATTTTTGCACATTCGTCATTGGTTAAATCAATTAATGAATGCCCAGTGTCCGCCAATAATTGTTTGATATTGTCATCAGGCCCCGAGGTTTCAATCCCCAAAAACACACGCCCCAACCGATTGGACTGAAAGCGATAATTAAATTCT
>JADHOE010000017.1 GCA_016779165.1 Candidatus Margulisiibacteriota bacterium
GAATGCATGTTTAAGATGGCCCAAAATGGGGAAAGAACTATATGGGTTTAACACAAATGCCTCAAATAAAGGAGAAAAAATGACTAGCCAACCTCAAGACATTAATCCTGTTGATATATCTAACCAGATTCATGAGAAAAGCATGGCCCCACCATTCGCAGCGCCATCCCAAGCGAAGGACGCCCTTGCGGATGGTGAATTATTGGAATTGAACATTCCCCAGGAGTTAATGAACGAGGTGAAGGGCGGGCATAAGTTGATCATTTCATCAAAACCTCACCAATACAAGCTTACGCTCACCGCGACAACCATGCAGTACATCAATCAAAAACAACAAAAAAAGGTGCAATACCATATTCCAAGCAATGAATTGTTGGTGAATGGCCAGCCGGCGGCGGACCATAACGCTGCGATCCAAGGGTTTTCGAACACCTTAAATGCCATTGGTGAGCATTGCATGAAGCAACAAGCCGATGTGAAAAAGGAGCGTGTGGGGTGAGAGGTTTTGGGGGGATGAGGACAACTTCTACGGGACGTTCTGGTCAAGTCCGCCAGGTGTCCAGTCAGCAATAATACAGTTTTTCAAAACAGATCGGTGACTGGTTGACTAAGATTGGTTCAAAGGGCTCTAGCCTTATCGGCGTGGGGTTGTTAACCATGGGGGTTTCTATGGGGTTGAGGGCCATATCGACGGCGAGAAGTGAATACAAAGGGCATCCAGGGGATAAAATTAAGCAATCACAACAGAACATTTTAGATAAATTGGACAAAAAAATTGCTGAGAAGGGCAAACACAACGAAAAAGTGCAATTAGAAAGAGACTTACGTCCACTTCTAATAGAGATAAGTAAATTGGGGGATCCAAAATCAATACAAACTAAAGGACGCCGAGCAATGGGTTATCCTAAAGAGGCCTTGTCGAAGGTTATTAAGGCATTGCCTGAAGGTCAAAAGAATGATGTTTGTACGTTGCTTAACAGTAAATTAAGTTTACACAAAGATTTTTTAACCATAGGCATTGACTTGGATCATGAGCACTTGAAAGCGGAACAATACGGTAATAGAGATGATTTTAATACTGTATGGCACTATACTAAATTTGAGTTAACGACTACTGAGTACTCTAAAATTGAACAAGAGAATAATATTGAGAATTCACGAAAAACGATTTCAAGTGGCTTAAAGAAAAGGATCGATAGATTTGATAGAGTCTATAAAAGTGAGAACGATGACTTCGCCAAGGTATTAGAAATCGTAACTAACCTTAAAAAAACGATAGATGAATTGGGGGATTCACAACAACAACGCGAACTAGGCGCCCCTTATTCTAAAGAGGCGTTGGAGAAGATTATAAACGTTGTAAATGCTAAGCCCAATCAAAAGGAAATAGTTTGTGAGTTGCTTAGATCTACATTTAAACACATTGATTCATATGACTTAGGTGACGCTTTTGAAACTTTAGGCATTAATGTGGAATACGGACATGATGTTACTGAAACAAAACCTGATACTGGTGGAGATGGACGTCGGGATACATCAAGAACGATAACAAGGGGTGTCACATGTAAATTTGAGTTAATACCTAGGTAAGAACTCTTAAATTGAATAAGATGTTTAAGGCAATGCAACTTTACCACATAATAGTGAAATGTCACGGGAAAAAACTTTGCCAAGAAATCAGAAAGGAAAGGGCATGTATGATCAATCGTGCCAACCGAAAGAGCAACAAAGCCTTGATTCGTCTAGCGGCCAGACCAGGTTTGACGACAAAAACTTATTTGAATTGCTGGAACCATATTATAATAACACCAAGCAAGGACCACCTGGTAAAGACATCATAACAAATGCCAATGAAAAAAATCGAAAAGCTATTGAGACGGTGGTTGAGCAGATTTTTAAGTTAAAAGGGTGTAGTATATCTGATGGAGGTGTTGAACTTCAGGGGAAGCGACTAACTAGACGTATGGGAAGATTTGGGTGGGTGGGTAAATCGGTAACTTAACACACAGCACTTGATTCATTAAACAATTCGCATAGCGCGTTTTCTAGCGTCTTTATGTTAAGTTCAATGTTAGTCAAATGGTTTTGGGCAATCGTTCGACGCAAGTCATCCACTTTTTTTTGGCGAGCGTCTATTTTTTTTTGCTTTTCTGTTCCAAGTTCAACAACATCGACCAAGAGCGCAGTGTCTTTTTTATCTTGGTTAAATGAAGTTTTGTCCGGTAATGATTTAGGTAAATTGTCCAATAGGGGCTTCCATTCCGTTTGATTTACATTCCTGGTGTTTAAATTGTTCTCTGTTTCAAAGAGTTCCCGACGCTTTTTATATTGATCTAACGAAACGTACCTGGTGGCAGGGGATTTTAATCTATCAAAATCGTCTTCAGATAAACACTCTTTTTTAATTAAATAGTGATCATAATATCTTTTTTTTTCATCTAATTTCAGAATCTCAGTCAATACCATCTCTTTTATCTCCTTGATGGTGGCACAGATTTTTTTTGTTTCCGTTTTCTTTTTGTCTAACGTCCTGCTTGCATTGGTAATAACGGTTTCCATGTCACATAAACGTTGTGTGCCCCTTAGTTGTCTAATACATTCACACGTTTATTTTTTTATAATTTCAATCGTTTCACCTAAACGCTTGATTTTCTTTTCTGTTTTGGTGAGGTTATTACCACCTTCAGTGAGTAATTGGTTAATTCCTTCCGCTGATTCTTTGATTGTTTTGAACACGGTAATTTTATCAATACATGCCAGTGATTTTGAATGGTTATGTGACGTTGTTGGCAATTTTTTTTGCCTTTGAGCCGAGCTCGGTTTTTGATACACTATTCCCAAGGGCAATCGATAATGAATGTAGGAGGCAGTTATGGAACAGGTCGTGGCAACACAAATTCGGGTGGGCATGATTTTAAAAGTGGATGGCGATTTATACAAAGTGAATAAAACCCAGCATGTGACCCCAGGCAAAGGGGTGGCGTGCATGCAAACCAAACTCAAAAATATATTTAACGGCAAAAACTTGGAAAAGCGTTTTCGTTCGGCGGATCGTGTGGAGCGGGTATCTGTGATGACCAAGCCTATGCAGTACCTGTATGACGACCACAATGGCTTTCATTTTATGGATACAGAAACCTTTGATCAAATTACATTGGGGATTGATTTTGTGGGAGATAAAAAATGGTACTTGGTGGAAGAGCAAACCTACCTTGTGGCCTTTTACGAGGCCACCCCTGTGGACATTGAACTGCCCACGACAGTGGAATTTACAGTAACATTAGCCCCACCAGAAATTCGAAAAGCCACCGCTAGCTCGTCATTACGGCCCATTGAAGTGGACAATGGCATGACCGTGCAAGCTCCTGCCTTCATTAAAGAAGGGGATCGCATTAAAGTGAACCCAGAAACGGGTGAATATGTGGAACGTGTAAAATAATGCCCAAGGACGACGATCAAATCCCCATTCAATGCCCCAAAGAATTGAGCAACGGGGTGTTTTCCAATTTGTGCATTACCAACTTTAACCAAGAAGAGTTTGTATTGGATTTTATTTTTTTGCACCCCAACACAAAAACGGGTGATGTGCGTTCCAGGGTGGTCTTGCACCCGGACCATGTACGGCGCTTGGTGAATACCCTTCAAAAAAATTTAAAAAAGTATGACCAACAAAAAAAGAAGGCCATGTTGGATGATGACGATGAATCAGATGGCATGCCCCCGATTACCATAAACTTAAATTGATGCAGGCAGCTGAACAGGCCATTGCATTGGCCATTGCTGCCAGTGATGCGCATGAGTTTCCGGTGGGTGCGGTGGTGCATCGCGATGGCATGATTATTGGGGCGGGCATGAACCAGAAAGAAACCTTGAAGGACCCCTCGGCACATGCAGAGTTGTTGGCCATTCGTGCGGCATCTGAAGCCATTGGCGATTGGCGCTTAACCGGTGCAACCTTGGTGAGCACCCTAGAGCCCTGCCCCATGTGTTTGGGGGCCATATTGCAAGCCCGCATTGAACATGTGGTCTATTTGGCCAAAGACATTCGGTGGGGGGCCTGTGGGTCGGTGATGGACTTTAGCCAGCACCATGCGCTGAACCACCGTTGCACGCTGGAGTACCGTCCCAATCCAACTGTGGTTGATTTAATGAAACAGTTTTTTAAGCAGGAAGGCAAGCGATAAGTGGGGGCAGAAATGCCATGGTTAATTTAGGTAATGATTTTAATTGATGGTGGTGGTAAATGAATAAGGTATGGGCTTTGATTTAATTTATAAGGATGCCTTATAAAGGTAATTTTGCATTAAAAATGGTTTCACTTAAACGAAAGACTTGGCTGAGTGTTTGGTTGTTTAATTTAGTTAAAATCATAAGTGTTCGTTTGAGTGACTTTAACGGGTGGGTGGTTGCGGTGGTCAACTGACTTTTATTTGTTTTAGTTAGCTGAAGGGTATTTATTTTGGTTTCTACCGCCGTAAGAAGTCTTGTTAAGTTGGTGTTGATTGTATCTGCACTGCCGTTGCTTGTGGTTGAATCAGGACTTAGAATCTCTGTTAATACGTTGCTTACATATGTGGTTAACACATCTTTATTATTTTGCGTTGCAATAAACCTTGGCAATGTTTGCGTTAAATCGTTTAGTATATGCTCAATTAGGGGGTCTCTAATCCCATCGGTTATGTTGTTTCCTATTGTTGGTGAGTTAAAAAACACAACCCCCAGCACCTCTAACTTTTGCTTCAATTGGGCACCATTTGGTCTGGTTTGAGCTGATACCATTGTGGTCACCCAAGCGCTGCCTTGTTGCTTAAAAAATTGCAACAGTTCTTGGCGTTGTTCAAGTGTTAAGTTGTTAGTTTGACTGGTTGCCAGATAATATCCAGCCAGGCCAGGGTCATGGGTTGAATTTTCTATGAGGTCTACCAAATTATTCCCTATTGGGTTGAAACTGGGATAATCCCTCATGGTGGTTGATGATCCGGGGGATGTGCAAAACATGTGATTCTCAAAATAGTTTGCAGCGTTTGGCTGATACTCGTGATTTAAATTTGGGAAGGTGCAAATATGAAATATGTGAATTTGATCAACGTAGCTCATTTCCTTCGCTATTGCTAACAAGCTTTTACGCTGTTGTAGTGTCGCTTTTGCGCATAATAGGTTGAACATGGCGGCTTTTGTAGATAAATCATGCGTCAAGCCATACCCTTCTTTAAAGACTTTTTTGTGGTTTTGATAAAAACCATTGAATGAGCTCAGATTTAATGTTTCAGAGGTCAAAAGTATAAGCGTTTCTTGTTCAATATCGGAAGTATTACTATCGTTTGGCGTTCCAGTGAATTTGAAAATGTCGATAAAAAATGCAAGTCGATCATTCACGATTTCATTTGTTTGATTTGTTAATGATGTTATGACACTTACAATGTTATTCGAATGCCCGGCTATGGTCTCTTCTTGATCAAATGCTTTCGGTTTCTTCCAACGGTTATGGGCGTTAAGGATTAAGGCCAGTGCTGATTTGGTGGAAGTGGGTTGTGAGTCAGATTGTTCCATCAAAGTAAGGATAACTGCATTTCCTATCGCGTACTTTTCCAATTGACTCAAAGCGGTAAGGGCCTCATTTTTTTTGGTAAGCCATTCAATAAAATCATCTAGATGGCTTGCTTGTTTTATTTTGTCTTCAAAAAAGGTGCCTATCGCTTGTTTAAGTTGGTCATACGTTTTGGCATTTTGTTGATCATGAAACTCTGTGAGTGCAGATGTAATGGTGGCATTTGGAAGAGCTATGCCTTCAATAATCGCTTTTTCTTTGTCTATAGCACTATCGATAATGCTTGACATTTGAGAAAGCGATTGATTGTTTGCCAAGGTTTCCAAATCCTTTAGCAATGATGGGTTAAACAATGCCATTGTTGTGTTTAAGCTGAAGGTTCCTGTTGCCATTAATTCAGCAAACTCAAAAACAGCGCTGGCCAATTCGTTGATCGTAGCCCCAATGGATGGCAGAGAAACGACTTCTTTTACAATATTAAGGTAAGGGGCATGTTCACGAAGGTGTGGGTGATTGGCGGCTCGGTTTAAAAACGCCATGGTTGCTTCTTTAAGTTCGGGGTTGCCATTGAGCGTTGCATGAAGTGTTAAAATGGCCTGTGCATGTTGGGTTTTCCAATTCTTGAATTCTTCTGGGGTGTGAACGTCTGTTAGTGCAACAACCGCCGACTGTATATTGCTTACTTGATCGTATATCATGGACATGGCTAATTTATTGACAGATTTAAGTAAGGGGACCATAGCGAATGTCAACGCGACTTTTTTCTGTTGATTATCAGTTAAAAATGGCAATTCTTGGGTTATTTTTTCGATAGCACTTAATGTGGCATCATTTGCTAATAATGTTTCGATGTGATTAAGAATGGTGGTGTTGTTTTCACCATTATTAAATAATGCCTGAATGGGTGTTGAGTCGATGCCTAAGTTTGATGCGGGGTGGTTATTCCAAAAATCTCGAAGGTCCAATAGACTTGCATCTGCTTCACATAACCTGTCTCGGCAAAAAAATGCGGCATCAGCCAAGGCATCTAAAAAGGCATCAACGTCGGGTGACGCACCTTGAATGTCTCCTGCTATATTTTTAAACATTTGTTGATGGTGGTTCATTTGGGCAAGAATACGGTTGATTTGTTCGGAATTAGTAAGGGCATCAGTAATATGTTCAGGCAAACAATTTCCAATCGATTGATTCAGTTGTTGAATGGTATGGGTGGTATTATCTAAAATTGGCTCAAGGGTTCCCAACTGTTTAACAACATTGGGGCTGTGTAATGATTTTAAGACGGCTTTGAATTTTTCTGGGTCTTTTAATGAGTCTACTAGATACCAAAAAGTAGTAGGCTTGTCTGTTTGCTTTATCGAGGCATCTTTTGAATGTATCTTTAACTGCTTAATGAATGTCTCAAAAAACGAAGTGTTGTTTTGGCCAATGCATGCCACCAATACAATTTCAAAGGCGGCGTTAGCAGCCACTGATATTGCTAAAGATGCGAAGGAAATAAGGGAGGTTCCCCATAATTGCGGTGGTGGTGGCGTCACCTGTAATGGTGGTGCTAGATCTGGTGTTGGCTCTACTGGACGAAGTTGGCCCGGTAGCGGGCTTATATCCGTTTGTGCCGGTCCGCTTGGGGGGGCACCTTCATTAATACCTCCGGAAATATGGCCTGTTTGCCGAGGACCTACTGTTGTCCCAGAATTTAATGGATTTTGGCCTGAATTATGCCCATTTCCATTCCCTGAATTTGGATTGATGGGGGTTACCAGTGCGGCGCCTCCTTTTTGTACGTGCATTTGGTTATACCCAATGCACAGCAGCTGTAAACATTTACTTTTATGATTTAAATGAAAGGCCTATGGCTCCGTTTGGTTGCATGGGGTAAAATGAGTTCATTCAAGTTTAGGGGGACGCATGCGTTGTTATTTTTGCAATACACTCAGCCAATCGAGGTTTTGTGGGGGCTGTGATTGGCAGTTGCAACCCAGCCTTAGGGTATTGCCTGGCATGGCCAACATTTGTTTGGGAATGGCCCTTTATTCTTACACGCCGGTAATAAAAACTGTTGTGCATGGCATTAAGTTTGAATCAAACATGGCGTTGGGGCGGCTGATGCAGGCACGAATACACCCCACAACAGTGCCCACTATTTTTTTTGAAACCGATGGCTTTGTGTGTGTGCCGTCCCATTGGTTTCGGCAGTTGTTTCGAGGGCGGCCTCATATTCCGTTGATGTTTCAGCAGGCCTTAGCGAAAGGAACCGTATTAAATGGCATGTTAAGGCGCCGAAAGTACACAAGAAAGTCAGCTGGCCTTACACGAAGCCAACGATTCAAGCGGTCATCTGCCCAGCGGTTTGAATGGCGGGGTGGGGCCAACATTCAATCCGTAACTTTGGTGGATGATGTCTGCACCACCGGTGCAACACTCACCGAGGTTGCAAAATGCCTAAAAGAATCCGGGATTCATACAATCATGGCATTGGTGCTGGCGCATCAGCCCATTGAACTAGCCTAACATAGTTCCTATTTTTGCCTGGAATTACTTCGGTCACAAAATAGTGGGCATTACGTTTGCTTTTTTTGAGGTTGTGAAAGGGTTCCACCGTTTTGGACGGAGTAATAGTTTGTGGAAGATGAATTTTAACTGCATTAACGGATTTATTTGGTCTAGCCTTTGGCAATAGGATGGTGCCTTTGGTTCATTTGGTGGTGCTGGTGGTTTAGATCCTGAGCATCTATTCTAGGGCCTCTAATGAGCCATTGAATGGCTGTTGAGCCGTGGCATGACCTCGCTCCCAATTAACTCAATGGATTGCATGACCTGGTTATGGGTAAGGGCGGCGACATTCATTTGGAAGGTAAACCGAGATAGTCCGCCCAATGCATCGCTGTGGCGCTTGATTTTTTCGGCGACATCTTGGGGGCTGCCCACCACCAAGGCACCCAGGGGGCCGGTTTGCATTAAAAAGTGATCTTTGGTTACCGGCGACCAACCGCGTTCCTTGCCAATGTGGTCAAATACTTTTTTGTAGCCAGGGTAAAAATCGTTTAGGGCCTCTTCAGTGGTGGGGGCCACATAACCCAACGAGTGAATGCCTACTTTTTGCTTGCCTGCCGGGTGGCCAGCCGCATCCCAGGCCCGCTTATACACTGATGTCTGATAGTTAAATCGGTGGGTCTCGCCGCCAATAATGGCAATCATCAGGGGCAGCCCCAGCGTTCCTGCACGCATACAGGATTCTGGCGTGCCACCCACCCCCACCCAAATGGGAAGTTCATCTTGAATGGGCCTTGGGTAAATGGATTGGTTGTCCAATGCTGGTCGAAATTTCCCCGCCCAACTGATGGTTTCGTTGGCGCGTATGTTTAGCAATAGGTTAAGTTTTTCCTCGTACAAGGCATCGTAATCATTAAAGCTAAATCCAAACAATGGGAATGCTTCTGAAAACGACCCACGACCCACCACCATTTCTGCACGTCCTTTGGAAATAATATCCAAGGTGGCGTGTTGTTGAAACACCCGAACGGGGTCCGCTGCACTAAGCACGGTCACGGCACTCGTTAAGCGAATATTTTTTGTTCGTGCTGCCGCAGCTGCTAAAATAACGGGTGGGGCAGAATCCATGTATTCTTTTCGGTGGTGTTCACCAATGCCATACAATTCAATGCCTTTTTGATCGGCATATTCAATTTGGGTGAGAAGTTCATCCATTGCCTGTTGGTTAACAATGGGGTTGGTAATGTCTGAATTATTCGCAGCAAAACTATCGATGCCAATCTGTATCATGGTTTTATTGTACCTAAACTTGTTATCATTGCATGCCTTATTTTTGAAATTGGCGGAATGCTGATACATTACTAGCATGGCGTTAACTGTAACCCAGGGCGAACAATACGACAGGGATACCATGATTCAATCACTCATTGACTATGGGTATTCCCGTGTGGATATGGTGATTGAACAGGGCACGTATTCGGTGAAGGGGGCCATTGTGGATGTGTTTCCATCCAACCATAACCAG
Organism: Candidatus Margulisiibacteriota bacterium; assembly: GCA_016779165.1. Taxonomy (GTDB): domain Bacteria; phylum Margulisbacteria; class Marinamargulisbacteria; order UBA817; family UBA817; genus UBA817. The sequence goes on from JADHOE010000017.1 coordinate 9,567, forward strand.
CCCATTCGCTTGGATTTTTTTTCGGGCTGTCTGGATCGTATCAATTCGTTTCGTGTGGATACCCAGCGGTCCATTCGGGATATTCAAACCACCAGCATTGCGTCGTTTGATGCATCTCACGTTAAGCGTTTTGACTTTGAAACCCGGGTGTTAAATTCCGAAGTTGTGGCCAATATTTCGGCCAATGATTATGTGGTGCATGAGCGTTATGGGGTTGGCATATTCAATGGGTTTACCCGATTGGCCGTTGGTACCAGCGAGGGGGAATATGTTGAAATTCAGTTCAAGGGCACGGACAAATTGTATATGCCCCTGGACCAAATTCCCTTATTGCATCGGTATTCGGGAGGTGAAAAGTCCCCCCGATTAAATGGCCTGACCGATGGCAAATGGGAGCAAACCCGCCGAAAGGCGCATCGGGCCTTGGCCGATTTGGCCAAAAGCATTTATCGCATGTTTAAAGAACGTCAGCGGGTGAAGGGGTTTGCCTTTGAGTCGGACTCTGATGCATTGTTGGCCATTGAACAGGAATTTCCCCACGACGAAACGCCAGATCAGCTATCCGCCATTCGCGATGTGAAGCGCGACATGGAATCCAGTCAGCCAATGGACCGATTGGTGTGTGGAGATGTTGGTTTTGGAAAAACCGAAGTGATCCTTCGCGCAGCGGCCAAAGCGGCCTTTAATTTAAAGCAAGTCATGGTATTGGTGCCCACCACCATTTTATGCGAACAGCATATTAAAACGTTTGAACAGCGATTAAGCGGCAGCCATTTGCGTGTGGCCGGCATGTCTCGATTGAAGTCACCACAACACAATAAAACAGTGTTGCAGGGGCTAAAATCCCATCATATTGATATTGTGATTGGCACCCATCGATTGCTTAGTAAGGATGTGGCGTTTTTTGACTTGGGCTTGGTGATTGTGGATGAAGAGCAACGCTTTGGGGTAAAGCACAAAGAAAAAATCAAGGCCCTGGCCAGCCATATAGATATTTTAACCACATCCGCAACGCCCATTCCCCGCACCTTGTACATGTCGCTTACTGGGGCAAAAGCCATGTCGGTGTTGGGCACCCCCCCAAGTGGTCGATTGCCCATTCACACCATTATTGGCGAATATTCCCCGCGCCTGATTCAGCGTGCCATAAAAAAAGAAATGGCGCGAAAGGGCCAGGTGTATGTGTTGCATAACCACATCGATGAATTGCCCATGATGGCCAGTGAAATTAGCCGTTTGGTGCCAAACGCTCGGGTAAAAACAGCGCATGGCCAAATGCGCCCAACCGAGTTAGAAGCAGTGATGGTGTCGTTTTATCGCCACGAATTTGATGTATTGGTGTGCACCACCATTATTGAAAATGGGCTGGATATTCAAAATGCAAATACCATTATTTTAAATCGAGCGGATCGGTTGGGGGTATCGCAAATTCATCAAATTCGTGGCAGGGTCGGTCGATGTGCATTGCAAGCGTATGCTTATGTGTTGTTTCCGGCGGTGAGCCAATTGAGTGAGGAGGCCAAACAACGGTTGCAGGCGTTAAAAGAAGCTGTTGGTTTGGGGGTGGGGTACCAACTCGCCATGAAAGATCTGGAAATTCGAGGTGCAGGCACCTTGTTGGGAGAAAAACAATCGGGGCATTTAACATCCATTGGTTTTGATCTGTATTGCAAACTATTGGAACAAAATTTAAGGAAGGTGCGTGGGCAATCCAACCAGGATGACCTTATGATGTCGCTAAAAAAATCGCCAAACGTGTTTATTCCTGTGTCGTACATTCCTGACGATAGCCAACGCCTGGCCATGTACCAGCGCATGTTATCTGTGAAAAATAAGGTGGGGTTAAAGCGCCTTCAGTTGGAATGCAATGACCGCTTTGGCCCAACCCCAACGGCCATGCAAGCTTTTTTAACCGCCATTGAAGGTCAGCTTACAATATAGACGGTAGCATTAGCGCTTTTTTTTGCTTTTTTTGTTTAACACAGAGGTAATAACTTCTTCCATGTCTTTTTTGTATTCGTCTTCATCATTGGTTTCCCCCAAATCATAGGCTTGTTTCGCCGCTTGCTCACACGCTTCAGATATTAATGCAGGGTCAATATCAATGGTTTTGCCCAAATGAGACAATTGAATGGATTCAATGTTGCCAGTTTGATTTACGTTTCCCTGAGTCTTTTTTCTGTTAAATTGGGGTGGTGTAATATTGTCCATAACCAAATAGTAACAATAAATTTATGGTGGCGTGAAGTGAAAAATTTTGATGCAATTCATGCCATTGAAAAATTGACATATTATCGCCTTGAACGCATAGTGATGGCATGAAAAAACGCATTCGAACACACACCAACCCACTGAATATTCGGCAACGAATTACCGATGTTTCATTGGATGCATTGGCCCGTGATTATTTGGCTGTTGATTTGGATATTGGCTTTGGGCGTGGTCGGTTCATGTCGTCCTACGCTAACCGGCATCCCAACCGATTTGTTGTTGGGATTGAGGTCAGAAAACAAATGGTGATGGCCTTTAAGGACCGGTATTCCATTGAGAATTGCTTGCCCATTTGGGGGGCAGCCGCTATCTGCATGGAAGATGCCATTCCCGACGCCAGCCTGAGCCGGGTGTTTATTTTCCACCCTGACCCATGGTTTAAAAAACGGCACCACAAGCGGCGTGTGTTGAATGACCACTTGTTGAATTTGATTCGTGAAAAAATGGTGCCCGGCGGCCGATTGTATGTGTCCACCGATGTGACAGAACTGCATAACGATATGCTGAATCTGTGCGAGAATTATGGTAATCTTGAATTTGTAACCGACGACTTGTTTTGGCAAACCGATTATGCAACCCATTGGAGCATGTTTGCTGAAAACGAGCAGCGGCCACAACATTTTTTAACCGTTCAATTTAAGGAGACATTATGATCAGTACAGCAAAAAAAATTGCAAAAAAGCAGTCCCTGGTGGTCCTGTTTAGTGGCGATAAACTTCATGCTCAGCAGTTGCCTGGCATTGATGATCATTGGATGACATTGATTGATGATCGCATGAAAGCAAGCCTTGTGAAGGAAAAAGAATATGTGGTGTTTCAAACCGAGTTGACGGCAAAGGCCCCCCGCATTGCCTTGGCCAATATTGGGGCATCGGATGCTGTGGCTAATCTGAGGTGCTTGGCAGGCCAATTGGCCCGGGAGTTTAAAAAAGAATCTGGCATTCAATGGATTTGTGTTGATGGGCCATCTGATTGGGCGTTTCATGTGGTGCAAAGCATTGCCATGGGGCTTTACAAGGTGCCGAATCAAAAATCAGATGAGAAACCAGATAACAAACCATCCAAGCATTTGATTATTACCAGCGAAAAAACCCTGGTGGGTCACGGAGAAATTGTGGGAGAAGCTGTGAATAAGGCCCGGTCGTTTGCCAATTTGCCAGCCAATGTATTAACCACCACCCAGTTTGTCGCTGATATTAAGGCATTATTCAAAGGGGTTAAGAATGTGAGTGTTACGGTGCTTAATGAAGCCGCAATGAAAAAGAAGAACATGCATGCCTTGTTGGGTGTGGGGCAAGGATCCATGTATCCGTCGTATTTGGTGGATATTAGTTACAATGGTGGTACTGGAAAACCAATCTGCATTGTTGGTAAAGGGGTTATGTTTGATACCGGCGGTATTTCCCTTAAGCCGTCCCATAAAATGAAAGAAATGAAGGGGGACATGGGCGGTGCTGCTGCTGTTGTGGCGGCGGCTTGGGCTGTTGCTCAGATGGGCGTTAAGAAAAAGGTGTCGTTTATTGTTCCCATTGTTGAAAACATGGTATCGGCAACGGCTCAGCGCCCTGGCGATGTGGTGGTGGCCAGCAACGGCACCAGCATTGAAATTACAAATACTGATGCCGAAGGGCGACTAATATTGGCCGATGCATTGGTGTATGCCACAAAGAAAAAACCCAGTTGTTTGGTGGACATTGCCACATTAACGGGCGCCAGTGTGATTGCCCTTGGGCCATACGCCATTTCGGTATTGGGAAATCATCAAGGCGTGGTGGACCAACTAATAGCCGCATCGGCCAGTTACAATGAGCGGTGTTGGCAGTTGCCCTTGTTTGATGACTATAAAGATTTGTTAAAATCGGATGTGGCCGATGTATTAAATGCCAATGAAGGGCGTGAAGCAGGGACCATTACCGCCGCAAAATTTTTGGAATGTTTTGTGGATAAATTGCCATGGGCTCACCTGGATATTGCATCAACCATGTCGGTGTCAGGCACCAAAGGCGACATGGTAAAAGGCATGACGGGCGCGGGTACTCGAGCCTTGATTTCGTTTGTTAACGCGACCTTGCCAGTATGATTGATCGACTAAATCAACACGTGGCATCACCCTTGGGCGAATTGATCGCATTGCCATGGACGACGGGGACATTGCCCCATGGTGTGGTGAATGATGACTTGATGCACCCCAATTATTGGGTAAAAAATGAGCAGCGGCCATTGGGGCCGGTACCTGCCATGCGCATTGGGGTGGTATTTTCTGGTGGGCCAGCGCCCGGGGGGCATGATGTGATTGTTGGCTTGCTTCGCCATTTGCGTTCAGGTGACGAGGTGATTGGGTTTTGCAATGGGTTTGGTGGGTTGCTTCGGTCGGAATACCGAGCGATTTTACCAACCGATGCCCATGCATTAACCGGCCTGGGTGGGTTTGACTTTTTGGGCACGGATCGCACCAAATTGTCCAGCGATGCCCATTTTGAAACTGCCAAGCAGGTGATTCAAAATTTAAAACTGTCGGCGTTGGTGGTGGTGGGGGGCGATGACTCCAATACCAATGCTTTGTTTTTAGCTAAAGCCCTTCATGGCGTTTGCCAAGTGATTGGTGTGCCCAAAACCATTGATGGTGATTTGGCGTACCCCCCATACTTAACGGTTACATTTGGGTTCCATACGGCCACGCAACATTATGCTGATTTGGTGAGCATGTTGGCCATTGATGCCCGCGCCACACGAAAGTACGTGCACGTGGTTAAGTTAATGGGCCGATCGGCCTCCCATGTTGCCCTTGAAGTGGCACGTCAAGTGGCCCCAAATGGCTGTGTGTTGGCCGAAGAAATTGCCGAAAAAAAATGGGGGTTGATGGATGTTTTGGATTATTTTTCAGGTGTTATTATGAATCGACTTGCAGTTAATAAACCGTATGGGGTGCTGATATTCCCCGAGGGCATGTTGGAAGCCATTCCTGAATTTAAGTCGTTTTTAAACGGCGACTCACAGCCGTTGCATCGGGTGTTTGATCGCATTGGGGTGCCCTTAATGGGATTGCCAGGGGTGGTGTTGGATGCTCATGGAAACCCAAATATGTCGCTGATTCGATCCGAAGAATTATTGGTGTCCGCCATTACGGCGGTGTTAACCAATACCCACAATTGCCAAAACAATGTGCAATTGCTCGGGCACTTTTTTGGATACACCGGCCGGGCGGCTGCACCCACGCCCTTCGATTCTGCGTATTCCCAACTATTGGGAAAAACAGCCTACGAATCTGCCTTAATGGGATTGTCGGGGGTGTTGGTTGGCTGCGATTTTTCAACCAATGGGCCAGTGCCATTGGCACTTCCCCTGGTGGGTATGGTGCATTTTGATTCGCATCGCGAACGGTATGTGATTCAAAAGTACATGGTGGATACCCAAGGCGAAGATTATCAATCGTACCTGCACCAAAAACAGCAGTGGGTGCTCAACGATGCCACAATTCCGCGCCCAAACAGTTCCAAATGGCCAAAGCAATTGCAATTAAAAAAAACAGGAGCGTAATATGACAACAACCACACCCATTCATTGGGATTTATCTGATTTGCACACCACCACTTCGATTGAAGAAACGGCCCCGTTAATGCAGGCCATTGAAGAAAAAGTGGACGAGTTTTGCGAGACAACCAAAGGGAAGCTGCAAGGATTCAATGCTAAGCAAATCAATGGTGCATTAAAAACATACGAGGCCATTCGATCTGATTTGATTCAAATTGGCCAGTTTGCGCATTTAAATTATGCGGTGGATATGCAGAACGAGGCGGTGCTAACTTTTGTGTCCAAATTGGACGATTTTTCGTCGGATGTATCCAATCGATTGTTGTTTTTCTTTCTTGAAATTGGCAGTTCACCTGAGGCTGTTATTCATGCGTGGTGCGAGGACGATCTAAATGCGCCGTATCGCTATTCTTTAAAACAGGCGTTTCTAAAAAATAAATATCGCCTGACTGAAAAAGAAGAACAATTAATTAACATTAAAGATTTAACGGGCATAGATGCCCTTCGAAAACTGTATGTGGAGCATACATCACGCTATACCTTTACCATGGACATTGATGGGGAACCCACCACCATGAATGGTACCCAGTGCCGTGCTTTGCGTTACCACCAAAACCCACAGGTCCGTCGAGAGGCCATGGCCTTATTTTTTAATCAATACAAAGCCGATGCGCATGTGATGGTTCATTTGTTTAATACGGTGATTAAAGATGTGCGTACCGAAGCAAAAAAACGAGGGTATGAGACCCCAATTTCAAGCATGAATGTTGTCAACGATCTGCCTAATGCATTGGTGGATATGTTGCACGATGTTACAACGGAATCAAACACATTGGTGGCCCGTTATTACCGTGCCAAGCAACGGTTAATGGGCCTTGATCGCATGACCTTGGCGGATATTTATGCCCCCATGGCCGACACCGCAGCTGCCATTGAATGGGCGGACGCCAAAACCATGGTGTTGGACAGTTTTCAGGCATTTGATGACGATTTTTATGCATATGCCAAAGATATGTTTGATACCAATCGTTTGGATGTGTTTCCATCCAACGTGAAACGTGGCGGGGCCTTTTGTTCCAGTTCTCGCCCCGATATTCGCCCGTATGTCATGCTCAACTATTTGGGAAAACAGCGTGATGTTGCCACCCTGGCTCATGAATTGGGGCACGCCATTCATGCTTATTTTTCATCGGAACAGCCGTTAATGAATTACCATGCCATTTTACCGGTGTGTGAAACGGCATCGGTGTTTTGTGAAATGTTGGTGGTGGATGCCTTAAAAAAGACCACTCAAACCCCACACGATAAAATGGTATTGTTGGCAGCAACGCTAGAGGATATGTTTGCGACATCTCACCGACAAAACATGTTTTCAAGGTTTGAAAAACGCTTGCACGATGCGATCAGCAAGCAGCGGGTATCGGGCGAGGATATATGCACAATGTATGCCGATGAGTTGCGGCTGATGTTTGGGGATAGTGTGGAAATTCCAGAGGAGTACCATTGGGAATGGGCCAGCATTCCCCACATGTTGGATGTGCCATTTTATGTGTATTCCTATAATTTTGGGAATTTGTTGGTGCTGGGGTTGTATCAATTGTATTTAAGCGAAGGGGCGGCATTTATTCCAAAACTAAAGCGCATTCTAAAAAGTGGGTCATCCATTGGGCCTGTGGAATTGCTCGCTCGTGAGGGAATTGACATTACGTCAAAGGATTTTTGGCAAAATAGCATTGCCTTCATGGAAAGCATATTGCATGAATTCGAGGCATTGGCGGAGCAAATCTTGGTTTAATGCTGGGTATGATCATTGGGGTTAACGCAACATCACAAACAGTGGGTTATGCCCGCCTATCAAGCAATGACTCTGCCGCATTTCAATGGGATGCATCGGCGTGCATTGAAGCGTTACCAAGGCAGTTGCATGCCTTATGCCAGGGGCAACCCCCGCTAACAGGTGCGCTTGTTGTTTTAGGCCCAGGGGGCTACACAGGGCTAAGGGTATCGTTAACGGCATTAAAAATGATGCAACTGGTGCATCGGGTTCCTTTAAAAGGGGTGTCGTTATTTGATGCGTATATGGCCACCGTTTTTTCCATGTTGGATGGCATAGTCGTCATTACCAGCCCATCGCGAAAAGGCACCGTCAATGCTCAATTTTTTCAAACCGATGGCCGGTCGTTTTCTGCTATATCGTCCCTGTTGCAGTTGTCGCATCAACGGTTAGCAACCACCCTTGGCTCATTCAAATCGCCCATTCAATGGCATTGGTTCGATGATATGCCAATACCCAATCCGCCAATGATTCAACAAAAAAAAGCATCACTCAACATGGTGGATGCAATGGCGCATTATAAGTCAACCATTTTGGCCATGCCGGTGGACAAGCAACGCTTGACCCCCATTTATTCATGCCCCCCAGTTGGGGTTAAATAAAAAAGGCTAGCACTCTGGTAATTCGATTGCTATAATGACCGTTATGAACAAGCGTCATAAGGAAATTTTAAATTGTGTTGTGGACTCATTTATAAGTTCATCTCAACCCATTTCGTCGTCCATGGTTATGGAGCGATTGTCCATTCAGTTAAGCTCAGCCACTGTTCGTCAAATTTTTTCTGTGTTGGATAAGGGCGGTTATGTTGAAAAACTTCACACCTCATCCGGTCGTGTGCCCACGGATAAAGGGTATCGAGCGTATGTGAGCGACCATTTAAATAATCAGCCGGACATTAACCTGAATCACTATGTAAGTGGCAACACGTACCAGATGAAGTTTAAATGTTTATTTGAGCAAATGTTAACGAATATTGCTGCCCAATTGCCTTACGTGTGCATGATTTGGTTGAATCGCCACGCATTATCCGATATTGCGGCTTTAAAGTATGTGCCGATTAGTTCCCAATATGGGTTGGTGGTGTTGTTTCACCGGGTGGGCATTGTGTCCGAGCATTATGTCCGATTTGAAACGGATGTGTCCTTATGCAAAACGGATGAATTAATTTTAACCTTATTGGACTGCTTAAAGCAAAATACAGACGAGCCTTTGCAGCAATTTTCAGCTGCAGACGCACATTTTTTAGCTACTATTTTAGAAGCGATTCGCCAACAATTGGTGCAGCATTCTGTTTGGGAAGACCGCCTAATTCGCAATGTGAAACAATGTTTGAGTTTGCCTGATTATGCCGATAAAGCCGATGTTGAACAGTTGTTGGATGTGTTGGACGATCAGCCATTCATGGATGCTTTGATGATGCCAACTGTAGCATCGCCGTCATTTGCGCTTAAAATTGGTCAGGAATTAAACGACCCACGCTTAATGCAATCAAGTTTTGTTTCTATTCCAATCAGCATGGATGATGTTGGCATTGCGCAATTGGGAATTTTAGGCCCACGGCGGATGGATTATCAGCGCATTCAACAATTGTTTTCGTGCGATAAAACGCTGGCCGAGCTTATTCAAGTTTGATAAAGTAAAGGAGATTTATGTCAAGTAAAATTAAGAAAACCAAACAAACAAACGCTAAAAAAAGCAAAAAGACGGATTCAGAGCCAGTTGTTTCAGCTGAAGAAATAAACGTAGAGCCTGAGGCTGCACCCAATGACGATGCCATAAATGAGCTTCAGGAGCAGGTGTTGGAACTGAACAAGGAAAATGATGCGCTAAAAAAAGAGGTTGAGGATTTAAAAGAGCAATCATTGCGAAGCCTGGCCGAACTTGAAAACGTGAAACGACGGAAAGAGCAAGAAAAGCAAGATGCCATTAAATTTGCCAACGAGCGATTGGTGATGGATTTATTGCCTGTGTTGGATGGTTTTGAATTGGCCATGAACCAAGGCGATTTTGGGGAAAGCACCGATGTTTCTGCCGTGGTGGCCGGGTTTTCAATGATTCAAAAGCAAATTGAACAGTTTTTAGGAAAATGCGGTGTGGTTCGAATTGATGCGATGGATCAACCCTTTGATCCTAATTTGCATCAGGGAATTTCTCAGGAATCTCATCCCGATAAAATAGAAAATACAATTGTTAAAGAAATGCAGCCAGGGTATCGCTTAAATGACCGGGTTATTCGTCCGTCCATGGTTGTGGTTTCAACCAAATAATAAAAAGGAGTTTTACAATGAGCAAAAAAGAATCAAATAAAATTATTGGAATTGACTTGGGAACCACCAACTCATGTTTTGCTGTTATGGAAGGCAAGGATGCTACGGTTATTGCCAATGCAGAAGGTGCCCGCACCACGCCATCCATTGTTGCGTTTACCAAAGATGATACCCTTGTTGGTCAAGTGGCCAAACGGCAAGCAGTAACAAACCCAGATGGCACGGTTTATTCAGCAAAGCGTTACATTGGACGAAAATTTGACGAGCTGGCCAAGGATGAAACCAACATGCCCTACAAGGTAGCCAAACGTAAAGATGGTGGCGTTGAATTTGACATCAATGGAAAAAACTATGCGCCTCCTGAAATTTCGGCACGCGTGCTTCAAAAAATTAAGACCGATGCGGAGGCCTATTTGGGCGAAACCGTTAAAAAAGCGGTAATTACTGTGCCAGCTTATTTTAACGACTCACAACGTAAGGCCACCAAAGATGCGGGTGAAGTGGCAGGGCTTGAGGTTCTTCGAATCATCAACGAACCAACCGCAGCCGCCCTTGCTTACGGCTTGGATAAAAAAAATGATCAAAAAATTGCGGTTTATGATTTTGGTGGTGGTACATTTGATGTGTCCATTCTTGAAATTGGTGACGGTGTGTTTGAAGTATTGGCAACCAATGGCGATACTCACTTGGGCGGGGATGATTTGGACCAGGTGATTATTGATTGGTTGGTGAGTGAGTTTAAAAAAGACCAAGGCGTTGATTTGGGGCAAGATCAAATGGCGCGGCAGCGATTGAAGGAAGCCGCTGAAAAAGCAAAGATTGAGCTGTCATCTACCCAAGCCACTGACATTAACCTGCCGTTTATTACTGCGGATAATTCTGGGCCTAAGCATTTGAACGTTAATTTAACCCGAGCCAAGTTTGAGCAAATGATTGATGAGTACATCAAACGGTCCATTGACCCATGCAAAAAGGCATTGGCCGATGCTGGATTGTCAGCAAACGAGGTTGATGAGGTGATATTGGTGGGTGGAACTACTCGTATTCCAGCCATCCAAGACGCTGTAAAATCGTTTTTTGGAAAAGAACCAAGCAAGGGCGTTAACCCCGATGAAGTGGTCGCCTTGGGTGCAGCCATTCAGGGTGGGGTATTGTCTGGTGATGTTCAAGATGTGGTATTGCTTGATGTCACCCCATTATCGTTAGGTATTGAAACATTGGGCGGCGTTTGTACCAAGTTGATTGAACGAAACACAACCATTCCATCGTCAAAAAGCCAGGTGTTTTCCACCGCTGCTGATAACCAAACCAGTGTTGAAATCCACGTGCTTCAAGGTGAGCGAGAAATGGCAGCAGATAACCGAACATTGGGTAAGTTTATTTTAGAGGGCATTGCGTCAGCTCCTAGAGGTGTGCCCCAGGTTGAAGTATCGTTTGATATTGATGCTAATGGCATATTGAATGTAAAAGCCAAAGATAAAGGCACTGGCAAAGAACAAAAAATAACCATTACCGCAAGCTCAGAGTTGTCAGATGATGATATTGAGCGCATGAAAAAAGAGGCGGAAGCATCGGCTGAAGATGATAAAAAGAAACGTGAGGCAATTGAGGTAAAAAATGCGGCTGATAATTTAATTTATCAAACAGAAAAAACCATGACAGATGCCAAAGATAAATTAAAGGACGAGACCAAAACAGCGTTGGAGGCCGGGATTACAGAATTAAGAACGGCCATAGCGTCAGATAACACCGATGACATTAAAGAAAAAACCGATGAACTTCAAAAGAAAGTTCATGAGTTTTCAGCCGAGTTGTATCAGACCAATCCAGAGTCTAGCGATGCATCATCCCAACAAGATGACTCAACGCAGCCTGAAAACAAGGCCGGTGATGACGGAAATGTGGTGGATGCCGAGTATGAGGAAGTAAAAGAAAATAAATAAATGAGTTAAGGCGTGTAGGGGGGCGCACAATGGTTAATTATGGCAAACGATTTATACAACACACTGGGAATTGAAAAAAATGCGAATGAGCAAGAGATTAAGCGCGCGTACCGACGTTTAGCGCGGGAGTATCACCCCGATGTTAATAAATCCGCGGGTGCCGATGAAAAGTTTAAAGAAGTTCAATCGGCGTATGATGTATTATCAGATCCAAAAAAACGGGCCAGATACGACCAATTTGGGGTAACCGACGACCAAGCTGGTTTTGGTGGGGGCGGTGGTTTTGAAGGGTTCTCTAGTGCTGGTGGATTTGAAGATGCATTTGGTGATATTTTTGAATCGTTTTTTGGTGGGTCACGCGGTGGTGGCCGTGGCGCATCTCAGGCCGGTGAAGATTTGAGATACGAGCTAAGCATTACCCTAGAGGATGCATCAAAAGGCTTAAAAAAGACCATTGAACTGTTTTATTTGGATTTAAAGGACGGCAGCACACGCTCATGCGCGCAGTGCAATGGCGTGGGCTATGTTGAAGTGGTGCAGCGTACCATTTTAGGATCGGTATCCCAGCGAACTGCTTGCCCGGCCTGTCATGGTACCGGTGGCATTGAGCGGCAAAAGAAAAAGAAAACATTGGACATTCAAATTCCTGCGGGTGTTGAAACAGGCATGAAGTTACGGGTGACTGGTGAGGGGAATATTGGCATTGGTGGCGGACCCCGTGGCGATTTGTATGTGGTTATCACGGTAAAGGATCATGACGTATTTAAACGCAATGGCAATGACCTGTATTTGGATGTCCCAGTACCATTGTCCATGGCCGTATTGGGCGCCACATTAAGGGTGCCAACATTGGATGGTAAAACAGACTTAAAGGTGCCATCGGGCACTCAGCCAGGCACACGGTTCCGATTGAAGGGGAAGGGGATTAAGAATATTAAAGGGTTTGGCTCAGGTGATTTATACGTGGTGATTAATGTGGATATTCCTACCAACCTAAGCCGTGAAGAAAAAGACTGTTTTCAGAAGATTTCTAAAATTAGAAATGATGAGGAGCGGTTAAGTTCTGTACTTGAATCCTTAGCTTAGGAACACTTTAAATGGGGGAGGAGTGTTTTATTCCAAGGTTCATGGCAGCATCAAAAATAATGGCGAATCGCCACGTTTAATGGGTGTTCGCTGCTTCATTTAGGTGGACTAAACGACAGGATCTCACGTTCCATTTTTATTTGAGCTTCATCCATTATTTCATGCGATGCCCTAACCTTTATAAAAATTGAATTTCTTTAACACGGTAAACTTCGGGAATTTTTCTGGGAAGGCCTTGCCATTCTTTTATTTAAAGGGTACCTGAAAAATAAGGCTGGTAATGATTCAGCAAGGCCGTACTTTTACGGGGTGGTATGTCAAGGGGGCATCCGAGAGGGTATGCTGCCTCTTGATGGGCAATTTTAGAGTTCGCTGAGTTTTTTTGTCACCAATTGATCGGTGAGTCGCTTCCATTCCAAGCTTAGTTTTTGATACCCAATTTTTCGATCCATTTCATCGAATCGTGCGCTGTCGAATCGATTTACTGCCGCCAAGTAATCGTTTAATGTGATTTTTCCATACGAGTAATTCTCCGTTTCTGATTGCAGAATATTGTGTGCAAGGTCTCGTTTTTCTTGGGCAATTTGAATCAGCTCATGTTGTTGAACCAATGCTTGGTACAGTACCCTTAATTGGGTGTTTAATGTGTCAATGCTCAAGGCCATTGTTTGATCATTTTTTTTCTGTTTAATTCGAGCCAATTCTAATTTCGCCTTTGTTGTGGGTTGTTGTAGTGGCAGGCGTATCGAAAGGCCTGCCGTTCCATAGGTATCAAGTCCGTCAATAATTGTTGCTGACAATGCAGCCGATGGCAATATGTCTGCCGATAGTCGATCCACTTCCAAGCCAAGCTGTTGCTTGAGCTTGGTGAGCATGATGATGGTTCGACTGGGTGAGTCTGGCGAGAAGAATGACGCGTTGGGTTTTAGGGGCAGTGGGTCCATTGGTATTGTTGGGTCTGGCCCAATGGGGGTGTCCAAGGGTGCGCCAATGGCCCGACGTATTTTTTCTGTGGTTTCAACATAATGTTGTTTAAAGGCAATCACCTGTTCTTGTTTTGATAGTAACTGCAATTTGAGTTTATTGACATCGGTATCGTTTGCAATTTTTTTTTGTTGGCGTTCTAAAATACCCTGAAATACCCTACGGGTGTCATCCGCTGCGGATTGAGCGAATTGAAGGCTTTCTTTCTGCCGAATCCACGTGTAGTATAACCCAATCAGCTCGGCCATATAATCTTCGTAGGCTTCCACCAGCTGATGCTCAATGAGCGCTGTTTTTAGCTCCTGGATTCGTTGATCCAAGCGATGATTTGCCCCAAAGGCGTTTCGGGCAATGTCTTGTGAAAAGCTAAATGTTGATGTGCTTCCTTGGCCGTCATCTGCCAAGCTGACACTGAATGTGTTCCCCAATGCGGGCAGTGTTTGAGATAAGGTTATTCCCTGAATGTTGGTTCGAGAGTCCGAGGAAATGGCATAATTTGATGTAAATGCCAATGCCAATTCTGGTGAGTCTACGCCTGCATCCATGGCATACTGAATGCCCAGTCGATCAATTAATAACCGATGAAAGGCAGTGTCATTTTTTGTTGCGTTTATTATAAACTCAGGCAAGGGCAATGTGGGGGTGTTTGCCATTGCAGGGGCACCAATGAGTGCCATGACAATGGCTGTTAGCGTTGCTAATGCCTTGGGTTTGAATTTGGGGGTTATTCGTCGAACATCCTGTTCAATTTGGAATATGCAGGGCATTAAAACAAGTGTGATGAGGGATCCAAATAACAGGCCCCAAGCCAAAGATAACATCATGTCTGAAAGCATGGTATCGGTACCCCCAATGCCATAGGCGGTTGGGACTACACCGGCCACCGTTGTGAATGTGGTGAGCAATACGGCACGTAGGCGGGTTTTTGCAGTGTTGGCTGTGTCTGTGGTTGTTGGCGAATGTGTTGTTTGGGTGTCCAACTTATTGAGCATTATTATGGCATCGTTGACCACCACGCCCAACATACCCAAGGTACCAATGGCCGAGTAAAACCCAAACTCAAATTTTTGATGCATGTAAAATGCCAAAATGACGCCAATGATTCCAAACGGAATAATAACCATGATTCGAAATGGCTTGGTTAGGGACTCAAACAACAAGGCAAGCACAAAATAAATAAAAACAATGGCCGCAATAATGCCCATGCGAAGGTCGCTTTTGGAGGCTCTTGTATCCACCACTTCACCATCAAATGACAACGCCGCATTTGGAAACTGTGACACCAAGGCTGGGAAGGTATCCCGCTCTAAAGTGGCTGCAATCTCCAGCGGGCTTTGGTTTGCGGTCGGGGCCAAATCGGCATAAATATAGCTGATGCGTTTATGATCTTGCCTCCGAATGCTTTTTTTTGCTTGTATGGGAGTAACGGTGACCACATCTTCCAAGGGAACCAGGTAATTTCTGTTATTGGCAATGGGAATTGTTAAGGCATTTTCTATGCTGGTGGTATAGCCGCTGGCAACGGTTAAATTTACGTTCACTTCTTCATCATTTCGTAGCAGGCTGTATAGGCGCCGTCCATTGAGTGCGGCTCTTAATGTGCTTGAAATATCGGTCGGGTTAATGGCCAGCCGCTTAAGTTCTTTTTGATTGAACCCGATGACGTATTCGTTTTGAAACGGAATTCGGTCAGACTCAATGTTGATTAAATTGGGGTTAGCGCTAAGGGCGTTGATGGTGCGATTGCTTAACTCATCACGATTGTCATCGTTGTTTTCTGCCACAATGATCTCAATGGCACTGCCTGATTGTTGCCCGTAGCGTTGGCGTCGGAATTTAATATTGGCAATGCCCGGCAATTGCTTGGCATGGGCTTGAATGTCTTGAATGATGGCTTTTGATGGGCGATTTCTTTGGTCCAACGGGCGCAATTCCAGGCTAATTCGAAATTGATTTTCGTTTGCAGAATCGCCTCGACGTCCTTGGGCAATGCTACTTCTAAAACCAACGCCCTCGTTTCCAATCAATTGCGCTAAAAAATCTTCCAATGGTTGAATACCCATGGCAGTTTCAATGGCAGATTGGGCATTTGGAACAATGCCTGATAATACAATGTCTCTTGATTCTTCATTGGGAAACATGACAAATTTAAAACTGTTTTTTGCTAAAAAAACCGAGCCAAATAAGGTGAGTGCAAAGGCAATAATGACCCAATAACGCTTTTTTAGAACAGCCCTGAGCCAACCTTCATAGGTGGTTTCCCAAGAAGCAAACCAGTGGGCTTTTTTTTGAGGTTTTGCGGGCAACATGGTGATGTGGGATGGCAATAAAAAAAAGGACTCAATCAGACTGGAAATTAACATTAAAAAAATGACAATTGGAATGAACTCCACAAACTGCCCCATTCTCCCAGAAAAAAAGAGCAAGGGCATGAACGCTGCACAGGTGGTTAAAATGCTGGCCAGAATGGGGGCCATGACGTCTTTTGTGCCATTCAACGCGGCATCGAATAAGGGCTCGTTTTGTTGCATGCGCCGGGTGATATTTTCGGCCACAATAATGGCATCATCCACCACAATTCCCAGCACAATAATAATGGCGGATAGGGTAATGCCATTGATGCTGTAGCCCAAGAAGTACCCCCCAATAAGTGTTGATGCCAATGTGAATGGGATGCCCAAGGCCACCCATATGCCCGAGCGTTTGTTTAAAAATACAAACAAGCTAAGTGCAATTAACACAAAGCCAATGAGGCCATTTGACATGATAATCGATAATCGGTTTCGAAGATCAATCGACTCATCATCCAGAAATACCGCACGAATGCCATTGGGGGTTAGGTGACTGTTCTGGTAAGTGGTGACCACACGTTTGACGACATCCAATGATTCGATAATGCCATACCCGCTGTTTTTAACGACATTCAATAGAATGGCCTCTCGGCCATTCACTTTAATGATGCTGCGTTGATCCTCAAAACCATCGGAAATGCTGGCAATTTGTTGAAGCGCTATGGGCGTACTATCGAATCCACCTTGAATCACCAGTTGGTTTAATGTTTCATGTGTATCAAGTTCTGAAAGCAAGGTGACTTGCTCAAACTTTCCGGATTTTAGTGTGCCTGATGGGGCACGGATGTGGTTTTTCTGAACCTCTTGCCCAATGCTATTTAATGTGATGTCAAACTTGGAAAAAAGGCTGGGGTTGGCTTCAATGTTGATTTCTTCTTGCAGGACACCCTGCCGACGGATTTCAAATAGCTCTGGTTGATTCAATAATGTCGACTCCAAGCCACGAGCATAGGATTGCAGTTTTTTTCGGGTATCGGTGGTAAGCAATGGTTGGTTGGGAAAGTAGATGCCAATATCAATTATGGCTTTTTTTGATGTTTCAAATACACGCACTTGAGGGTCGTTCAACAAGTCATTGGGAAGGCTGGCACGGGATACTTGGCTTTGAATTTCGGTGACCATTTTATCGATATCTGACACATCTGGGCTTAATTCCACCGATATACTGCTACTGCCTGGGCTCGATGTACTGGTTATTCGCGCAATGCCATCCATGCCTTTTAAGGTTTCCTCTATGGGTTTGGTAATGGCCCACTCAATATCAGCTGCAGATGCCCCGGAATATGCGGTTGAAATTCGAACAGTATTAAAGGTTATATCGGGTAGCTCTTCTTTATTGGTGTTGTTCCATGCCAAAATCCCACCCAACAATACCAATACGGTAATGGTGTTTACTAAAAAATGACGATGCAAAAAAAATTGGAGCAATTGGGTCATGGATACGGTAACTGTATTATAGATACTTATTGTGTTTTTATAAATTAATTTCAAACTGCCCCATTAATTTGTTGCAGATTCATTTGTATTGAATACATAAATTTGTCGTGTGGTACATGGTTTGACATAAATACAGTTATTCGGCTATATTTTGGGTTATGAAAATAAGGGGAGGACATCCGTGCTGCACGCCGTTAAACGCACGACCTCATGGGGCATATAAGCGATCATCCGATGGGCAGGTGATCAAGCGGTATTGCTGCAAGGTCTGCAAGACCACGTACTCAGCGGCAACGCTCAGCCCATTAAAATGGCAAAAAAAGCGGCACATCAATCACCCATTAATGCAGCTGTTAACCCATAATGTTAACTTAAATGGCGCAGCTCGAATATTACGCGTGAACCCAAAAACGGTGGCTAAAAAACTGCGCTTTTTGGGCGCGATGTGCCACGAATTAAACCGAAATACCGGCAAAAAATACGATCACATACGTGACATTGAATTTGATGAATTGCAAACCATTGAGCATACAAAATTGAAGCCGTTATCGGTTGCCGTGGCGGTGAGTAAAAAAGGGCGGAAAATCGTCGGGTTTCAGGTGTCGCGCATGCCGGCAACGGGGCATTTGGCAGCGGTATCTCGTAAAAAATATGGCAAAAGACCGGACGATCGCCTAAACGGCATGCGGCAATTATTTGACCACTTATCGCGGCAATTGAGGCCGAACATAAGCATTTCATCGGATGAGTGTCCGTTTTATAGAGGTGTGGTTAAAACGGCTTTTCCAAGCGCAACTTACACTCAATATTTGGGCAAAAAAGGGTGTGTTGCCGGCCAAGGCGAGCTAAAAAAGATCGCCTTTGACCCGATATTCACCGTGAA
>JADHOE010000018.1 GCA_016779165.1 Candidatus Margulisiibacteriota bacterium
CTGGCAGCATTACCGAGCAAGGAAAAAAAGGAGAGGGGGTGTTGTGGCACAATGGCATGCCCATTTATGTGGCGAATGCCATTCCTGGTGATACGGTTGATGTGAAAATCGTCCGGGTTGAAAAACGCCGTGCCTTTGGGCGGGTGGTGCGGCTAGTGTCGCCAAGCGAGCATCGGGTAATCCCCAAATGCCCCATAGCTGACCACTGCGGTGGTTGCCAATTGCAACACCAATCGCAACCCGCTCAGGTAGCATTTAAGGCCAACCTGTTGGCGGCTCGATTATCACGGACCATAGACGTGCCGGCGGGCATGATCTCCCCGGTAGTGGCCGGTGATCAGGTGTGGGGTACCCGAAACAAAATGCAATTTGCGTTTGGCATGGGTGATGATGGGCTTCAGATTGGCTTGTACGCCCCACGCTCCCACAGGGTGGTGGATGCGCTCCATTGCCATGTAATGCCCCCAGCCATGAACCATGTACTGGTTGCGGTTCGTGAGTGGCACCAAGAACACCCATTGCCAGTATTCAATGAAACCATGGGTGAGGGGGTTCTTCGCCATCTGACCATTCGATACGCCCATGCCACCCATCAGTTAATGGTGGTGGTTACCGTGGCAGTTCAGTGCCAGTTATCTGAATTTGTGGCCGCTATGGTGGATGTTCCCGGCATGACCAGTGTCCATGTGTGCATTCAACCCGATGCCACACTGGATCAAGTATTGGGCCCCAATTGCCACGGTTTGTGGGGGACCCCCAGCATAACCGATGTTGTTGCGGGTATTCGTTGCCGCGTATCGCCCCATAGTTTTATGCAAGCCAATGCCACCTTGGTGAACACCCTGTATGCGTTGGTTTTAGGGCATTTGCCCAGCCAGGGCCAGGTGATCGATTTGTATTGTGGGGCAGGGGTACTTGCTTGTGCCATGGCCAAACAGGGGTGCGATGTCGTTGGGGTGGACAGCAATGCCTCGGCCATTGATGATGCCATGGTGAACGCGGCCAACAATGGGGTCCATGTTGAATTCCACTGCATGGATGTGGCCGATTATTTAACGAACGATTTTACTAAAGGGGCCACAATGGTGGTGGATCCGCCACGAAAAGGGCTGCACCCAACAGTTGTAGCGGCGATCATTGGTTCGCAGGTGAGTCACTTGGTTATGGTTTCCTGCAACCCCGATACGTTGGCCAGGGATTTGCGTTTATTTTTAGATGGCGGCTATGCCATTACAGCCATTCAACCAGTGGACATGTTTTGCCACACCCCCCATATTGAATGCGTGGTTCGTTTGGCGCTGAAAACTGAATAAGTCGGTCTTAATAAAACACCACCTGAATCGGTGGCCAGTCGCCCTTGGCGTCTCTAAACATAATCTGGGTTTGTCCCTCGTCCAAGATGATGGTGGAATCAGCGGTAAATTGTGGGTCGTCAACAAATGTGTCCACCAAGGTGTTGGCATTAAACCCTGTGGGTTCGTTTGGGTAGAACGACGCATCCGTATACAGCACATCATAGGTGGTACCCCCCAATTGCATGGTCTTAATGTTGGGGTCGGCATTGGCGAGCCTGGGGGTAACGGGTTCAAGGGTGGGGGCAGGTTGCGTGCTGTCATCGGGGGGTGAGCTACTTGCTGATGAGTCACTATAAGATACCCGAGATACGCCACCACAGCTGGCCAGTAACAATAGTGCTCCAAATAGCATCAGTCGCTGTATCATTGCATTACCTCCTGATTCACCCAGTGCCGATGCCGTCCAGAATTCACATGCCGAATCTCTCGCCTTAACACACGGTCATTGGCATCAACCACCGTTTCAATATTAAAAATGGCCGATTTGCCGTTTGTGTGCTGAACATCAACCGATTGCCTTAAAATTTGCCCATTATAATAGTTTTTAAACAGCAATTCAGCCGATGGGCGTTTGCAGGAATAGCCTGTACCATTATTGTCGGTTCCGGTTGATGTGATGGCGTTCGTATTAAGAATGCCTCGCATTTGCTCGTGGGTAATGGTGTTGTCATGCATTAACAGCCGGGCAATAATGCCGCTTAACAACGCTGCAGAGAAACTGGTACCATTGTTTGCTGGGGCATTGGTTATGGCCTTAACGTTGTGGGGAAGGCAATAATCAATGTTGTTGTGCCATATCCCAGTCAGCTGGTAAATGTCACCATTGCCTTGACCAGGTTTATATTCACTTTTGGCCACGGCAAACACATCCGCAAATTGGTGCATGTCATTGGTGCTGGATATCCCCGCGTCTGGGCCTTGAACAACCACAAACACGCCCTTTGTTTTTGCATAGGCAATGGCATCTTTAAGGGTGTTGGTTGAGTCAGATTGATAATGGCTTAAATTAATAACCCTTGCCCCATTATCTACAGCGTAGCGTATAGCCTCTGCTTCATTTTCAGGGCTTAGTGGGTCGATGCCCTGGCTGATGCGCATAATCTTTGCATCGGGGTTGACCCCTCGAATGTGGTGCTTATAACCAAAGCTATCAGTTTCTGTGATTGGCTTTCCGACAATCACGCCAACGACTTGGTTTCCATGGTTGCTCGTAAGTATTGGATTGTAGGGGGTTTCAGAACGAAAGTCCCAGCCATGAATATCGTCCGTATACCCGTTGTTGTCATCGTCAATTTCCGGCGTGCCAACATGTTCATCCGTATTTACCCAGTATTGCCCGCCAAGAGATTCATGGTTGCTGCTCATGTAAATATCCACCACGGCCACTATGATGTCGTGATTTTTTGGAATGTCCATGATGTACTTGTATTCGGTGTTGGTAAAGGATGTAAATAGTTTGTATACGCTTTTTTTTAAGGTGGTTTCCGTTTGCCCAAATGGGTCATCTTCTTCAACCGCATTGGTTGTAACTGGGTGAACCAGAACCGTTAATGCAATGCTTGCAACAACGATGCTATGAATCAATACATGCTCCGTGGTTACGGCCATGCAAGGTGGTGGTGCAATGGGCAAATGGTATTGCATTTGCAAGTAACGCCGTTTGCATATTGCCCTTTTTTAGAGTGAGAGTAATATGTGTGAATGTCATGGGTATAACCCCATACTAAAAAAAAAGAGGATGTATATCTATTTTTTTTTATTGTTGGTGGTTATTCTACTGTAACTCTTTATGTTTTTTAGATAAGGCCACGTATTTTTCTGCCCATTGCTGTTGGGTATGAATGGTGGATTCTGGGGTTTGCTTAATAATCGTTCCAGGCACCCCCACCACCATAGAAAATGGGGGGATAATGGCATGCTCTTTAATTACCGCGCCTGCACCAATGATGCTGCCCCTGCCAATGTGTGCCCCCGATAATACAATGGCACCAATGCCGATTAAACAACATTCCTCAATGTGGCATGCATGCAAATTCACATGATGCCCCACGGTCACATCGTTTTCAACAATGCAGGGCAGGGTGTTTTCAACATGCAGAATGCAGCCATCTTGAATATTGCTGCGTTCGCCAATGCTAATGCGATTGATATCGCCACGCACCACACTATTGTACCAAACAGAGGCCTCTTCCTTGACCTCAACATCGCCCATTAATTGCACCCCAGGGGCAATGAAGGTGTTGGGGTGAATATTGGGAGTCTGAGTGAGTGTGGTTTCTGGAAGGTTAAATTGGATCACAGCATCACTTTATCGAATGGTGGTGGATTTAATCAATCTCTTTTTTTGACTCTTTTGCTTAAATTCACGTATAATTTGATTAGTTTCAATTTGGAGAGTTACAACGAATGGCTGGTCACAATAAATGGTCTAAAATTAAACACATCAAAGCCAAAGAGGATGCCAAAAAAGGAAAAGCGTTTTCAAAGGTTGGGCGTGACATTACCGTCGCTGCCCGGCAAGGTGGGGATAACCCTGACATGAACCCGGCACTTCGCCTGGCCTTGCAAAAAGCCCGTGATGTGAACATGCCAAAAGATAACATTCAGCGTGCCATCGAAAAAGGCGCCGGCACCGGGGATGGCGCAGCGTTAGAAGAGGTGATTTATGAGGCATATGCACCTGGAGGTGTGGCCATTTTAATTCGGTCACTTACCGACAATAAAAATCGAACCGTGCCCAATGTTCGGGCCATGTTATCGAAGGCTGGGGGCAGCTTGGCCACATCGGGTGCCGTCAATTATTTATTCGAAAAAAAAGGCGTGCTGCTATTTGATGATCATTGCGCATCGGACCAAGTGGTGGAATTGGCCATTGAATCGGGGGCGGACGATGTCGATGTGCAAGACGATGGTGCTGTTGAAGTTACTACCACACCGGAAGCCTTTGAGGCGGTGGTGTCGGCATTTAATGCCGCCAATGTAACGTATGTGGACGCGTCCATTGACATGGTGCCCCAAACCCGAATTGCATTGGATTTAGATAAAGCGAAGGGTTTCTTAAAACTCATCGATAAATTGGAAGACGATGACGACATTCAAGATGTGTTTCACAATGCGGACATTCCCGATGCCGCCCTGGAGGACTAGATGACCCAATGGGTACTGGCATTTTTAGTTTTGGTTGGCACCCTTGCTACACATGCAGCTACTTTTGGAGACCTTCAACCAATCAATAGTGGGTACTTGGTTCCTGGGGACAACAAAATAGCTCTTTCTGTGGAGGTTCAAGCTGCAACTAACGAAACCATTACATCATTAACTTTGGAGTGTGACCCAATCGCGCCCGACACCAGCTGTTCAAACGTGTTTGGGGAAAATAACGGCCTTATTAAAGACATTAAACTGTATTCAGGAACCAACGAAATATTAATCACAAACGACATCGATGCCACCAGTACAAACACAGCAACATTTACAGGATCATTTGACATTGATACTTCACCTAAAACCATAACATTTGATGTTTTCCTTAACGATACTGCTCCGGTGAATACTAACATTGAACTGACAATTAAAGCGTATGCTGTTGATTCTGGATCAGAAGTGTCCAATTCAGGAAATAATGAGTTACTTAAAGTGCTGGGTGTGACGCCTGCTTTTAACTCAGTTGTTAAAAACAGGATAGTTTATAACAAAGATTTAGAAAATAAAGTAGTGCTTGATTTTACATTAACGCCATCTACCGAAGAGGATTGGGTATTAACCACTGTCACCATTGCCAATGATGCGGCTAATTTTGATGTCAATAATACCGGTGAGGGTGTAACAAAGGTAACGTTGTGGAAGTCTAGCGATGATAATACGTTCAATAAAGACATCGATGCGATGCTTGGGGTGATGCCTGTAACCCCAAGCTTTAATTCACAAAGAGAAGTCACCTTTGAATTGAGTGAAACTGGTGGGCAAAATACCCTTCCAAAAGGTTCAACCGCCACCCAATTTTTTGTTACTTATGATATTGGCCCTAGTACCAATGTGTTGCAGAATCCATTGGATTTAACGTCAAGCCAAACCGAGGTGAAGGCACAAATAACTGCCATTTCTGGCAGGGGGCACGACAGCGATTACAGGTACGGCCCGGTGGAGTCGTTGCCAACGTTTACAACATCCAATAATAATTTTGAGGGCACCATGGCTGGCTTGGTGATTGGAGAGGTCAAATCAATATTTCCAAGCATGAATGCGGCGGCGGGGCTAACCAATGTGCCCATGCTGTCGTTTAAAGCAAGGTCTGTGGGAGTAAAAACCAACATGCACACATTGGGTATTGTGAACAACGGCAATAGTTTTGATGCCAATGGCAATCAGGCCGGCATTGTCAATTTGCATTTGATTAAAGATGCCAATGGTGGCGAATACAGCGGGTATGGGTACGATCGAGATACAAAAATTACAGAAACAGCAACTCCCCCTGTTGATGCAGGCCGAGCGACTTTAGCAATAAGCGGTAATAGCGATTTAACATTGAATTCAGGCGAAGAATCGACATATTATGTGTTGGCTGATTTTGGAACAAGCATGCCAGAGGGGGCCCTTGTGAGCTTGACCATAGGTGATGAAACACGGGCAAGTGCAGATATTGATGGCGATGATGATTTTGATGATGATAGCAATTATGGCGACTTAAGGCTTGGACGCCCATTGCCTGATGTGATATCCAATGCCCCCACCATAAATGTTGTATCACCACAGCTAATTGTTCATTCTAAATTTGCGTTTCAAACTGATTCAAACGACCCCTCTGGGTTGTATTGTGACACCGACGGCAATACAGATTGTTTGGATGGCGGTGGTGCAACAAAAAAACTGGTGGCGGGCATGGAAAACTTGCGCATGTATGCCATTGGCGTTGATGTTGATGGTGATATAAATGGGGTATCGTTTGAGTTTGAATCCCCCAATCGTTATTTTAGCGAAGAAAGCACCGGCATTTCTGCCATTCATTTGTTTTTAGATATAGATGATATTGGAAATTTAAGTTCAGATGATATTTATTTAGGGGGCACCAAAACATTTCGTAATTTTGGCCAATTTGCCACAGTTTCTAATGTGTCGCTACCAAATGGCAAAGATCAGCACGTGTTGGTGGTGTTTGATATTGGGCAACGAGCAGCAACGTCAGAAGATAAATTATCGTTTCGTTTGAAAGGCGTAACAGCATCCAGCAACATTGTAGCTGGGGTGTTTCCAAATCCCGTGTCACCGTACAAGTACGATGTGGAATCCCATCGTTTAGAACTATCACAATTGGAATCGCCAGATATTCCCTCTTCAAATGTCATTACCACGGATCAATTATTTAATGTGACGGCAACCGTTATAGCCGTGGGGAGTGATGGTGTTTTTTTAGAACCCGCCAACACTGGGGCGCAGCCGTTATCTCAACCACGCTTCTATTTTGGAGGCAAGGATGGCGCCAACCGAAGCTACGAGTTTGATATTACGTTTAATGCTGGGTACTCAGGGGACTGGGGTAGTTCGTTTTCAAATACAGGGACAAAAACCCTTAGATTTGGTGTGGATCCAGTGAATGCCGTGAGTGAGGGCGATTACACCATTGATATGGATGTTTTTTATAGAATGAGTAGTGGTGATTTTAAAAATCATATTATTCGACTAACCCGTTCAAAAGGTGCCGGGACAGATTATAAAACCGCGCTTGAGTTAGGGCAAGGGACTGGGTCAAACCATAAACCTGCAATAACCAGCGACAATCGGGTATATTCTTGGCACTTGCCAAAGTATATTAAATCGGTAACCACTAAAGTGAGCAATAAGAGTCAGCAATTTAAAAACTATGCATCGATTCCGCAAGGATCTCCGCTAACTATTACATTTGCGAATGAGGGCCGAGACATTGACCCCGGGTCGATTGGGTTGACATTAAACGGTGCTACAGTGAAATCTCAGAATGAAGTTTCGGTTGATTCGTCTGATGATGTTGTTTATTTTTCCTACGATGCAACAGCGGGAGTGCTAACCTTAAATTCAGTTGGCAATAATAGTGGTACCGTGATGCTATCCGCAAATGATTTGTTTGGCAAGCCCTATCCGCAGGCCCCGTTTATTTTTTATACGAGCACAGAACTTGCCATTGAAAAAGTATTGGTTTACCCCAATCCGTACTCCCCTTCGGCAACACCAAGCAAAGGGTTAACCCTTGGGTTTTCGCTGACTCAGACGGCCGATGTGAGTTTTAAAATATACGATTCAATGGGGCGTGAATTGATTATGTTGCCACCAAGTCCGTATACAATGGGGTATCATACGTTCCCATGGGGCGGGTATGTTAGCCCGCCAAGTAAAACAATGATTGGGGCTGGTACCTATTACATTAAGTTGATTGCTGAAGCCATGGATGGCACGCGCCGCGTTGCCACAACGAAGTTGGCGGTGTATTGATGGCACGTGTTTTAATGGTATGGTTGGTTGCATTGGCTACGGTGGTGGGGGCTGAGCAGGCTCCGGCGGTCAATATTCAAACCGCCATGACAACTGCCGATATGGCTGGGTTTGGTCGCATAACCCCTTTTGCAGTCGAACATATTGGGAATGTGTTGGTTAACCCTGCATCGATTGGGGGCCTACCGTTTTACCAGTTGGCATTGTCCACTTACCAAGTATCCTCAGAGTTTGATTACCGGCATGTTAGTGTTGCATTTCCGCACAAGGGCTGGGTGTGGGGCATTTCATTGGGAACCAATGTAACGGGTGGCTTTATTGAAACAGCGTATGTAGATGAGGTGGTTTATGATATTGGTAGCTTTTCAGCTGGATTTGATGTGTTGCATGCTGCGTGGGCAAAAAAATCAAACGAACCATTCTTTTTTATTGACCATTTTTACTATGGGTTTGGCATTAGCGCCTTTAGTCAAGTGATTGGATCGAAACGACGCCCCCCCAGTTACGGACTTGATATGGGATTGATTGCCACATCGTTAACTGATGTCGGGTTACTGAACCGGGTGGATGTTGGGGTTTCTGCAGTCAATGCATTGTCCACACCCCTGCCGGCTTGGGATTTGGGTGACGGAAAAAGCGATAAGCAACTCATGGAGCGTCAGTTGTATGCAGGGGTGTCAATCGATGCCTTTAATTACATGACCTCGGGCAAGTTTGGTGTCTATGCCCAAGGCTTTGCAGTGAGAGAAGTGATGGGTGGGGTTGAGTTTAACGTATCCAGGGGCTTGCGTCTTCGGGCATCGACCACGTATGACATGTACCAGTCGGGTGAATTTGTTTATCACCTTGGTACGGGCATTCAATTGAATCGTGTTGCTGGGTTTGGGCAAAGCATTTACAATTTGGCCTTTGATTACACGTATACCATCTACCCCTTTCCAAGAATCGAAGATCCCTCGCATACGGTTAGTGTATCGTTTTTGGGCGAATCCACCGACCGGCGCCCAACGGTATTATCTCCAAAGGAATCCTATGCCACCTTGGCATCAACTGCAGATTTTAATGGTAGTTCCGACCGAAACGCGACCATTTATATTTACAATGGCAGCCGATTGGTGGGGCAAACCACAGCATCAAATATGGGCAAATGGCGGGTGACGGGTTTATCGCTTGACCCAGGGTACAATACCATCACATTCCGTTCAAAGTCGGACATTCATGATTTATCCAAGGCATCCTTGCCCATTGTGGTTCATTTGGACAATGAGGCTCCAAAATTAACCACCAATATAAATATTGTTGGCGACCAAGTGTTGGTTGAGCTTACCAGCAATGAACCCTTGAAACGGGCGGAAATGGTATCTGGCAATTCTCGCGTGGCATTTAAAAAGCGCAACAACCATCAATATGATCTGTTATTGGACTTGCCATCCACCATGACGTCTGGTTCGCCATTGCCAGAGGAGATGCTTACATATGATATTATTGGCATCGATGGCATGGGCAACCAATCGCCCACGCAATCCGTGTCATTTTTTGTGAAGGCCTTGTTTCCTAGCGATCAATCGGTGGTGTATAGTGATGCCATCACGGTGCTGGGGCATGCGTCACCCGATGTGCAATCCATTCGTGTGAATGGTCGGTTAATTGAAACCGATAAAAACAATGCCTTTTCAAATTCTGTTCAGTTAAATTATGGCAAGCAATTGGTGGTTGTGACTGTTCAAACCACAAATGGGGAGCAGCTCAATTATATTGCTCGATTGATTTGCATGCGCCGCTTTGATGATATTCCAAAAACAGCCAAATACCGACGTGATATTGAATTTTTAGCGACCTTGGGCTTTATTGATGGCAAAGAGGATGGGTTATTTCACCCGAATGAGGTAATGACACGCCGCGATGTGACTTTGGCCATTGCCAAGCAAAAAAACTTAACCCCAAAAACTCTGGATTATGACCCATTTTTGGATGTGCCAAAGTCGGACCCCGATGCAGGGTTAATTTCGGCAGCTGTTGATGCAGGAATCACCTTTGCGTTTGCTGATGGTACGTTTAAACCCAATGGCACCGTTAGTGTGGCGGATGCCTTTAAAATGCTCAATAACTCGGGTGTCATTGATAGCGAAGACATTGTGGTTACCAAAACCCCCATCAAACGCTATGAATTTGCCTTGTTTTTTAAGCAAGTGCGCCGATACGACCAGCGTGTATTGTATTTAATGGACTGGGAGCAAGGCTACAACATTCCCAACTGAATTTGAATGTTTAGTGTTTCTGAAAACTGGGAATATCCAAGTGTTCAGGAGACCATATGCGTTTATTTCAAGTTGTTGTTATTTTTCTATTTGTAGGCATTATAAACACACATGCTGTAACCACTAACATTAATGTTCAATTTTTGTTGGGTGATGCAGACAATGGGGTGTTTAATGGGAATTACCACATAACGTTTGGCTTGTATTCAACCACAAATGTATCTGTAAATGATGCCTTATGGAAGGAAACCCATGAGTTGGTGGTCACGGAAGGCAGTGTATCCCAATTGTTGGGCACAAAGGTGCCCCTGTCGTACCATGCATTAAAGTCGGATCAATTGTACATGGGGCTTACATTTGATGAAATTAGCGATAATTTGTTTGTGCCCCTGATTAGTGTTCCAGCATCTGTGGTGTCTAAATATTCGCTGTATGCCCAAGAAATTGAGTTTACATCGGATTGGATGAAAATAAACACAGCCAACCACCAGGTTGGCATTGGCATTACTCAAAATTTAACGGTGCCCTTTGAAGTTGTTGGTACTGCCAAGGTAACCACACTGGATGTTACAGGCGAAATTAAAACCCCAGACGGCTACAACATTGAACGCCTAAATTATTTTAACTTGGTGAATTTGGATGATTATTCGCTTTCGCCCCACGATAATTTGGACATTCCCACGGTGGATGTGGTGTACGTGACCAATGAACGGTTGGTTGGGGTGGGGTTTTACGACGCAACAGCCAACATTAATGAACATTTTCATGTGAGTGGCAACTTAAAAGTGGATCATGGGGCCTTTTTTGGGTCGTCTGACATTCAATTGGTGGGAACATCCAATTTAGATTCAATTGTGGATACCAATGGCCATCAGTTGTTATGGGACTCCAATCAGGGAGTATTTCGGGCAGGTGCCGCTTCTGGAGAAACTTGGTTTTTAGATAATAATGGTAAATATTCAGTGGCATTTGGGCAAGATAATTTGGTTCGGGGCACCCATGCCTTTGCCGCAGGGCGAGATAATAGCATTAGTCAAACCGCGCCATATGGGGTTGTGGGTGGGGGAAAAAGCAATGACGTCGAGGGTCGGGTATCGGGCGTGTTTTCTGGCGAAGATAATACCATACATAATACCGGCACTGGTGATGAGCATGGGTTTATGGCCATAGCAGGCGGCAGAAAAAATGATATCAAAAGCAGTTACGGTTTTGTTGGTGGTGGTGAAAGCAATACGATTGAAACCAATTCCCCACATTCGGTTGTATTGGGTGGAAAAACCAATCAGATTCTTAATGGCTCAGCCTATTCATCCATTTTAGGTGGGCAAGATAACAAGGTGTATGGCCAATTTTCAGTAGCATTGGGGCAAAATGCACAAATTGGGCGAAGTGGTGACTCAACCGATGGGGTATTCATGTTTTCGGATGCCACCCGGTCTGCCGATACCAATAATGAAGCATTGCAAAATTCTTACAGCAATCAGTTTATTGTGTATGCCACCAATGGGGTGTTGATGGGGCTGACCGCTGACGGGGGGTTTGATCATAAACAGGTAATGATGCTTGATGAGTTTGACCCCGTACGGTATTACCCCCCCCGTGCCAACTGCAATGGTGAGCCTGGCTGCATTGAAAGCCCAAACAGTGAAGGGTCATTTATTAGCAATGGTGTTGAACATGAAGCCGTGAAAGATCATACCCTGCGTGTGGCTGGGGATATTGTAGCAGCCAATGAAGATGGTCGTCTGGGGTACTTGGTGGGGGATGGGCGTTTTATTACCAACATTAGCAGCTTATGGCTGAACGATGAGCCCCTTCGATCAATTTACACTGAAACCAAGCGTGTGGGCATTGGCGCTGTGAATGATGTGAGTTCCCCACGCGAGACATTTTTGTATATTAAAGGAAACAGCCAGGTGGGTTATCACCCCACCATTCATATTGAGTCTGAAAATGGCGGGCAATTGCACGTAGGGGTGTTGGGTGACCCCGGGCATGGGGTGATTCATGCCACCAATTCATTGGTATTTCAACAAGGTGAATCCCCTGTCATTGACGTGGCTAACTTGAGCAATAATGGTGATTTTATTGTGAATACCAAGTTGGGGGTTGGGATTGATGTGCCAACCCATAACCTTCATGTGGTGGGTGATGCAAAGATTACGGGGGTAATAACCAATAATGACGGCATTCTGTCCAACGGGCCCATTACCACCAATGCGGTGCCCGGTTTTGTGGGGGATGGGTCGCTATTAACGGATGTGCCTGTGTATTACATGTCACCCCAGGGGGTTGGGCCAGGGGATGAATTGTTTAAGCAGTTGATGATGAACACCACGGGTAAAGTGGGAATTGGGCCTGTGACGGCAGATATTAAGGCCCTGCTTCATGTGTCATCGGAAATTGGTAATAGCGACGATGATGTTCATTTGCGATTGGAAGATTTTTCGAATGGTTTAAATAGTAATAATTACACAACGTTTAAATCCACATCAAAATTGGATATTACGTTTTACACAAAAAATACTGGAAATCCAGTGATATTTTCGATTAATTCAAGCACGGCGAATGCAACAACAGCCTCTGCACCTGATGCATTGGTGAATGTGACAAAACGAGGGCATGTGGGGATTTTAACCCTGCCTCATTCTGGCAATGCATTGTCGGTATCCGGAAATGTTGCAGCAGACACCTTTGAAGGAGATGGGGCTTTGGTGACCGATGTTCAATTGGATGTGCCTCAAGAGAAAAGCGTGATATTTAATAAAGGCGTGACTGTTCAGGCATCAAATACAACCATGGCATCATTGCTTACCTTGACACCCTATACTCGTGATTTAGCGCCTGAAACGTGCTCAGATGATATGATTGGTGCATTGTATACCACCTATGTTAATGCCAACAATACCGGAGAAATAACATTGTGCATGTGCACCAATGATGGCGTACCACCCATTAGTTTAACAGGCGAAGATGCGACCACTTGCCAAAACTCTAATTAACCTTAAAATAATCAAAAATAATGTTTAGCGCATAAGAAAACCGGGAATAAGTGAATGGTGCATTCATGAACATCAATCATTGTTTTTTTATTGTAATTTGGCTAATAGTTGCATGGTTGGGAGCCCCAATGCATGCCAATTCGCCCTACGCTCTGGTGGACACAACCCCACGAAATGTGGTGATTTCTGGTGTTTTACAGGATACAGAAACTGTTTACAATGGCACTTACGATGCCACAATAGAATTTTTTAATTCCACAGCCAGTGTGCCCACCGTATCCATTCAGCAGGCGGTGTTGCTTGATAACAATTATTTTCGCTTTGAAATGGATGTGCATGACTTTTTATATCCGTTGTTTAGTGCTGGGGATGATATTTTTGTTCGATTATCCATTTTAGATGACGAGCCCAGTACTTTGCCATTTGCTTCTGTGCCATTGGTGATCAAAGCAGGAACATCGTCACGGGCCACCCAATTGATGGATGACAATGTGTTTTATGTGGATTACGAGAATAAGCGTGTGGGCATTGGTACCAAGTTTCCCCGGGCAGAGCTTGATGTGCAGGGCACCGTAAATGCCACAGAGTACTTGTTTGGGGATGGCTCCGGCTTATACAACTTGGCCCATGCTGGCAGTGATAATTATAATTATTTAACCTCTGAAAACGGGGAGTTTGTGGTGGTAACAGTAAATGTGGCGGGTAAGATTATGGTGGGTGCTCGCGAGGGTATCGATTCGCCGGATGCGGACTTGCAAGTCTATGGGGCCTTGCTTGTTGAGCCCAATGCGTCACTTCCATCCCAGTTGATTTCCGGTGCTGGGGCCCGGTGGATGTGGTACACGGAAGACTCTGTGCTTCGCATTGGTGATACCCCATCGGTGTATTGGGACCAAATGATCAGTGGGGAAGATTCCATTGCCCTAGGGCATGCCAGTGTGGCCAATGCGCCTTACGCTATTATTACTGGGGGGTATTACAATCACATTGTGTCATCCAATGCCATTGTATCGAGCGGTAGCGAAAATACCGTCAATGCAGAAAATAGCATTATTTTGGGGGGAAGTAAAAATACCGTGATTGGGCCAGATGACACCACAGAATCGACGTACTCATCCATTATCTTGGGAGGGTTTAAAAATCAGGTTCAGGGGCAGGCGGTAATATTGGGCGGCCTTGAAAATACGGCCAAAGGCGACAATTCTGTTGTGGCTGGTTATGGCAATCGCGTTTTTAATGAACAATCCTTGACTTTGGGTGGAAAACGAAATGTGACGCAATCCAAAAAATCAATGGCCATTGGTTCCAATATAACGATTCACCCCAATCATGCGCAGTCGGTTGTGATCGGGTTATCCGATGAATTGTCAGAATCGTTGGTTACCAGTCATATTAATATTCGTGCGCCGGGTGGGGTTGGCATTGGCACCACCGATACCACAGGTGGCACATTAACGGTAGCGGGCGCTGTAACGGCCAATGTGTACTATGGTGATGGGAGTTTGCTTACCAACGTAAAGGATCCTCAAAGTGTATGGCAGCTGCACCCCATGCGCTTGGATTTATTGGTTTATGAGGAACATTTGGGTGTGGGTACTAGCAATTTGCTTGAGGCGTTAAATGTCAGTGGCAGTATTCACATAACGGGCAATGCCAATGAGGATGAAGGGACAATTCAATATTCAAATAATGCGTTTTCTGTATATAAAAACGGTGAATGGGTGGGGTTGCAAATGGTGGACACCAACACCACGTACAATGCCACCGAAAGTTTGGGGTTGGACGACGACACCCTAACGTTTTATGTAACCAGCAAGGACGCCAAGATTGGGCACATTAAACGGTGGGACGGGACATCTTGGGTATCGGGGTTTATGGACCTATTCATTGAAGAAGCAGCGCCCGAACGGTTAAATGACTTGCCATTACCCAAACGTTTATTTTTGCCCACATCGAATGTTGCCATTAATGTTAATGATGCCATGATCGATGAATCTAAAATGGCCGTGCCGTTTTCAGTATTCACCAGAGAGAATAACCCATCCGCCTTGGTTTTATACGATAAAACAGGAGAAAACGACCGCATGATATCAGTATCAACTGAACCGCCAGGGCTACATTTTCAGGGGCATTACTCGGGCCAGCAGTTTCAGCAGACCCCCGAACCTGGCGCGGGCATTTATTTGGGTAAATCGCTGAATGAAACGGGGATCGATGATGGGCTTATGATGTATGTGGAAGACAAGGTAGGCGCACTAAAAGATGCCTTGTTTATAACCAGCACCAACGTGCATGTGATGGGGATTCAACCCGACGATACTGATCGCACATTTTATGTGGATGGCAATTTGGCCAGCCGATCGTTTGTGTTTCGCTCCGATAATGATGGCACAGGCATTTATTGGCGATCGCATTGGTTGGCATTGGCCGACCCTGAGCGTGCAGCCATTGCCACCATTCAAGATTCTGGTGAATTGGTCATTCAATCGGCCAATACCCACCGCCCGGTGGTGTTTTCGCAGGCTGGCGATCAGGTGGGCATGCTGTTGGCCACCAGGCAAGGCAATAGTCGGTTTATTGTTGGATCTCAGATACCTCGGGGTGGGTTGGATGTGCTGAATGGTCATGTGCATGTATCCGATACATATGGCGTTCATTTTTTTAATGAATCCACCAAGACATCCGGAGTCTCGTTTAATGCCACTGTTGATGACCGAATTCATATTCAAACATCCAGTACCTTTGATGTTCCCAATGCCATGATTTCAAAATCAGCAAATGTGGATTTAAATGGCAAAGGAAACAATGATCGCCATGACTTGTTCATTAACAACGTGGCGGATCGTGATACGATTGTGGCATTGAATACGGTTGACGGAAAGAACCCGGGGGTCATTTTGCACGTAGACGGGGTTCAAGGGGTGCCAAATAACAATGATTTTTCGCAACGCGGTGAAACATATTCGTTTCAAATGGATGACGATGACTTGGTGTTAAAAGAAAATGCTGGGGATGTGGAAGCCATTACCTTTCATCAAAGAAAATTTGTTGGCGTTTACGACGCTACCCCCACTGCTGCCCTATCCTTGGGTGCCGACACCGTATTGTTGAACCAAAAAGGGGTGTATTTTAAAGAGACGGACAATTCTGCCGGAAAAGCCATTGTCATGAAAGACGATGAGGTTCAAGTTCATGCGAGTGGGACCATTGAGGTGATTGATTCCAAAAGCAACCCCACCATTGATATTGGGCCCAATGGGGTGGGCATTCACCGAGCGGCGAGTCGGCAAACTATTGAACGGACCACCATTGCATTTGAGGTTGATGGCCCATTTACTGTAAGTGGGGATATTTATAATCAAATTGACGATAAAATATTTCCTTTGGATGTTCAAAATCACGATGCCTCCACCGCCCAACAAACAGTGAATACCATACAAATTGACACAGACTCTGGGCTGAGTTTAACCGGTAGTAATACGGGAGACTCCAAACTTACGGTGAAGGCGCAAGGGTTTTACAGTCGCATTAAATTGCCCCCGTGCACCCCAGGCCCAACCAATCAAACGTGTTTAACCGACCAGTTGCCCAATAGAATATTCGATGCGGCCACTCGCAACATTGACCTTCGAATCATTGGACGAGGCATAACCATTACAGCAAATAACAGGGAAGATCGTGGGTTGGCCAGTGATGCCATAGCGAGTTTGGATACATTTAATCTAATTAATGACTTATTGGCGGGCGGCGAAATTACTGGCCCCTTAAATGTGGAAGGATCGTTTATTGTGCGTGACAAAATATACGGAAACGCAAATGGCATGAGAAACATAAATTTTCATTGGCAACATGTCATGCGAAATGACCCGGCTGAGCCCAAGGGGCTGCCTTATAGACTGCCTTTGGCAGATCACGAAAATGTCATTAATTTTACAAATGATGGTGAAATTTACTATACAGAAGGCAATGTTGGGATTCACCATTTGGAAAATGGGGAAGGGGTTACGGTCTGCCCGGATAATTGTGTGTGTGAATTGAATAATCAGTGTTGGGAGCCCAGTACATTGTTTGAAGTGGTGGGGACATCCAATGTAACATCCCTTATTTTATTTGACGGATTGGCCGCATCGGATATTCGCTCAACCGATAACATGCATATTGAATCTGTCGCATCCATGGGCTTTGGTGCTGACAATGATATTGTGTTTGGCCGCGATGATGTGATGAATGGCACGGGATCAGCATTTAAAGAAAGCATGCGAATTAACAATGACTCACAATGGCTCATTGGTGGTGTTGAATCATCAGACTATTTGGTGGATGTTGGCCGAAAAAGCCAAAATTCCGGGACCGAATTCCGGGTTGAATCCGATTCCGGTATGTCGTTATCTTTGAACAAAAGCACCACCGATTTGGCCATGAAAGGCCATATGAAGATTAATGCGCCAGCCAACAGTGCCGAGGTTCAATTGGATTCCCCATTGGGGTATTCGTTTTATACCAATACCGCTACCCAGTCATTAACCTTGGCTCCCAATGGCATGGCCGGTGTATTTACCAACACACCACAAAACACCTTGGATGTGAATGGATCAATGGCCATTGGTTACGAAGAAAAAGCACCGACGGATGGTTTGATTGTAAAAAATAAAGTTGGCGTTGGCATGGATAGCGATGAACTGCCCATAAATGAACTTGAGGTTGGGGGCTCGGTGATTGTTGGCAACACCGGAACCTGCGATCATTTTTGCATTCGAGGGGATGGCACGTATAACTTGTGGATTGGCGGTACACCCATTGGCGATGAATATGCCTTTGTAAGCAAAAATATATCCATTAAAAATGGGTCAATGTTACTAAGAAATGGTTTGGATAAGGCCATGTCAATTGAGAGGGGCAATTCAAAACAAGATACGTGGCGCCAATGGGCTGAAAATAAGGGGTTTGACATTTTAACCACTAAGAGCATTGCATTTCGTTCATTTAACAATTCGGTTTGGGGCCCTGAGCTGATGATTGATAGCGCGGGTGCTGGGCGTTTGGGCATTGGCACTGTGCCAATAGAAACCGTGCACATTAAAGATGACGACAATGATGTGTTGGTTAAAATTAAATCCAACACATTGGCTACGGTTGAGCTTAAAAGTGAGAATAATAAGGCCATTTTTGGTAGCAATGCAACAGGGTTTCATTTTAAAACTCACATGACATCGCTTGATAACCCCGAGATGACCATTGTGCCTTACTCAGGGGATAGCAGAAGCCGAAGCAACACCAAAGTCGGTATTTTAAATGATAGTCCAAACGATCATTATGTTGTGGACATTAACGGAACCATAAACGCCACCAATTACATAGTGGTTGATGAGTTTTCTGAGTCTGGGTATCGGCATTTTCAAACGGTCCCCACGGGTGTCATTATGTTATGGGAAAAAGAATCCATTCCAACTGGGTGGGCTGAATGTGGCGTCGGAAGCGACTTGTGCCCCAATATGACCAACAACTATGTGAAAGGGGTGAATGATACATACAGCAATCTTAAGTCAACTGGCGGACAAAATACAGCCACGTTATCTTCTGTATCCCATTCGCATGATAGTGCTAACCACATCCATAAATTGAACAGGCAAAAGCATGCGCATCATGTTGGTGTTCATTACACTGGAAATTTGAATGCAGCAACAGGTCCTTCAGATGCGTTTGCCTTAAGCGATGCGTATGAAGTTGCGAATGTAGGGGGTGGTTATGTGTTTCCAACTGGAGTAGGAAGTCATAGCCATGAACAAGAAAACTTTAAACATGCCCACCATGCCTTTACTGCCGAAGGTGACGAATCAATTCATGATCATGGCAATTCATCGACAAATTCACATTCCCATGGAGCAAATACAGATCAAATACCAGGGGATACCATCGGTACAGGCACTGATAGCACTGGCACCAACGGTGATCATCATAAGCATGAATTAGATGAGGAAGGCATTGGAAATCAACCCAAATCCTTATATGTTAGGTTCATTGTAAAGGTGGATGAATAGCCATGATTAGGAAAGTGATGGTCATGGTATTGCTGTTATGTTGGCCTTTATTGGCCCGGCAGGTGTCGTTCCAATTGTTCATTTACGATACCGAAACCAATCAACCCTACACGTCAGATGGGCCCCTGGATATTCAAACCGCCATGGTGGATGGACTGGGCACACGATACTTTTCTCAAACGCAAACCCAGCACATTGAGGATGGCGTTATCCACCTGTCGATTGACGTGAATGTCGATGATTTATCAGAAACCCTTGTGTTTGATCAAGCGGATCTTGTGTTGGACATTGCATTGGGCAATGACACCTTGCAGTTGCCCATGTCATCAATGCCCTTGGCCATTGTATCTAAATTGGCGGATCGTACAGCGCAGGTGGCCGATGAATCCTTGTTATCAATTGATTATGACAATGCTGTGGTGCAGGTGGGGGGTGCCACATCCACCACAAATAGCCTTAGCATTAGTGGTACCCTAATGGCCAATGCGTTGATTGGCCGCGGTGATTTTATCTACAATGCCAGGGGGGCAGGGTTTAATGATGCCCACTCATTGGAAAAAAATTATTCGCGATCGTGCCCCCCCAATTTGAGTCGCGATAACTGTCAGTACGGCGAGGATGTGTTAACGGTGAATCCGACACCCTTTGTTGGGGTGCATCAGCCAAACCCTGCCCTGCCATTTGATGCCATTGGCAGGGTGTTGTTTACACAAGGCGAGGAAGGCACTGGGGGGTTGGTGTTTCCCTTAACCAAGTTTCAATCGTTAATGGCCTGGGATGTCAGCAATGCGTCATTTAAAGCTGGGTATGTGAGCCGTGATGTGAGTGTTGAACTGGATACATTTTCTCGGTCAGCGGTGTCCATTGGCCGTGACATTGCCACTGTGGGCATCAATTCAGGGGTGTTTGGCGGCGAAAATAATAGCATTTATGGCGACTTTTCAGCCATTATTGGTGGAGAGAATAACAATGTTACTGGGGATTATTCAGTATTGATTGGGTCGACATCTGACAGGATTCTCAAAGGGTATGTGGCCAGTGTGGGTGGGGTTCAAAATACCATTCGCTCAAATTATACCGTGCTCTTGGCGTCAAGATTCAGCGAAGCAAGCGGTTCGGACAATACCTTATTTGGTGAAAACAATACCATTGAAGGAAGCACTGTGTTTGTGTACGGCTCCAACAATTCGGTTAGGGCAAACCATGCCTTGGTAATGGGGGATCAAAGCACAGTGAACCATGATCGATCGTGGGTCATCAATGTAGCAACCGATGCCAATGCCTTAACCTCAGCCTCAAATCAAGCGATCTTTATGTCTGACAATGGGGTCGCCATTAACGCCAATGATTATTCTGAAATGTTGGTGGTGTCTGGCGATGTGGTGGCCGATGTGTTTTATGGCAATGGCTCTCAATTAACCAACATATCAAAAGTTGATTTTTATTGGTTCATGCACCAAACCAACATGACAGCAAAGAATTATGCATTGGGGATTGGCGGTGAAGCCGGCATTAATAATCGAATCAATTTAGGGGCTGGGTTGCGCTTAACATCGGATGGCAGCCAAGCTCCAGGAACCTTGGCGTATGAGGGGGGTGATTTGGTTGGGTATATGGAAGACACAGTGACCAAGTCATTGTTGGCGCAAGACACCAATACAACCTACAACGTGAGCAGTGAATTGGCCATTAGCGATGCCATATTTCCTTCGGGTTCAGAGTATGATTATCAGGAATTAACCTTGGCCACTGAATCGGCCAACCGGAACGACTTTTTGGTGTATGACGGTACCAAATGGGTGCCATCGAAAAAAACACTTTGGACCAGGACAACCTCGTTGGTTGGGTATACCCGGCCCATGGCGCTATGGAAGTCCAATGCCTACATTGGGTCACTCACCTTGGCGCACCCACGCAGAAACGAGATGGTATTTTCAAATGATTCAACCACCAATGGGGTTAGCCTGCAAGTAACGGGGCAAGATTCCATCAGTCGCCCCATTATTCTTGGGTTTAATCGCAACGGCATTGAATCAGGTGCCCCATTCAATGCCGATATATTATCGGCCGAGTTTGAATTTGATTCTGCCCATGGGGGTGTTCAAATTAACCCCAATGGCGGGCCAAGCATTTTTGCCATTGAGTCTGATGGCGGTGTGAATTTGTTTAATTCAAACGACCATATGGATGTCAATATACCAACGGCATCTCGCATGAATAAATTGATGGTTGATGGCTCAGGTCAACAGTCCACCTTTGCCCATGTGAATTTTAAAGACACCCCATTCATTGTGAATGAACCCAATGGCCAATTAACCTTGCAGTCAGCAAATAATGCCACCATTAATTTTAGAATTTTACCCATAGGGTACCAGGGGACGTCATTAGAGAACCAAGTTCGTCTACAAATTACCGATGACGCTGAGTTTTTATTATCACACAATGATGCCTATTCGATTGGCGCGCCCACAGTGATGGTGCCAGATGGCAATATGGTCATGGACAAAGGGCATGAGATTGGGGTGTTTAATGCCGAACGTGAGCTTCAAACGGGGGTGAGATTTAATAATGATTCATTGGTATTTGTCCCAGAGCCATTGCGTAACCACAATGTGTGGGTGCACCGTGTTGGATTGGGAATTCGGGCAGTGCCCGATACCGTGGTGATGATTCAAGATTCAGATGCTCATCAAACTGGGGATGAAGATGCCACACTTTACATTGAAAAATCAAGCAAGTCTGGCACCAGTATATTTCGATGGTCTCGAGATATGGTAAAAACGTGGGAGATGACATCTGCGCCAGACGCAACGGTTGGGCAATTGCAACTTACCGATGCTGCAGGTCGGCGACTATTTCAGATAAAACATAATCAAATGACCATCAATCAACCCAATGATCCACAAAAGGAGTTGAATATTGATGGGGATATGGCCATATTGGGCAAAACCTTGTACTTAATGGGCAAAGACTCACCAGAGGACCCAGGAGAATCCAAGCCCTTTGTTGCCATTGATGGGGCTGAGTTCATTGCTAAGCCCATTCAAGATGCATCTGGCATTGGGTTTTATTCAGGAAATACGCAGGAGTTGAAAATAAACCATGGCGCGGTTCGAATCGGACAGCTTTCTGTGCCTGAAAATCCAACCAAAAGCCTTGAAGTGGACAAGGGAACGTATATTACCAACCGCCTATTGTTATTTGATGAGCCCATTGAATTCAAAACAATTCAGGCATTTCCTTTGGATAACACGGTTGATTTTTATCACAGTTCAGCCAATATAAATCAACATTTATCGTTTGATTACGATACGGGTTTTGAAACCATATCCACCCAAGATTATGTGGTGAATGTTACGTTTCAAAATCATTTTTCAACATTTAATACCATTCGGGTGGACGCTGAAATGGACATGGATACCCAATTCATTACGCCCAACGGCATCGACATGATGGTGTACAAAGCCAGTTATATTTCCGTGAGTGCCAACAATGTTATTTCCACGAATTCTGATCGAACCAACGATACTGTTAACGAAGACCGCATGGATTCTTTAACGTTCTTTAACGATTTAATGAACGGTGGGGTGATTGATGGTAATTTGGGCATTGATGCCACGTTAAACGTTATTAGCACCGGCCGATACAAAGATGACCAGGGCTACATTCAGCACGGTGGTGAGGGGGGGTATTTGGTGGGGGATATATCCGAAATGGATGATATTCCATTCCCTTTTTGGCACCAAACCACTGAAAATGGGGTAGAGGTGCATTATGAGTATGTGATTACAGAAAATGTTGGCATTGGGCTTGAATCGCCAGCGTATCCGTTGCATGTGGCGGGGCTAACCTCCACCAATGTTATGATCAACCCGTCCATGAATTTGACGGGGTATTTAGAGTCAAATAAAGATTATTTAACCATTTTATCTGAACAAGACATGGCCATTACGTTGAACGCCAGTAACACAACAGCTGGCCCGCTCGTAACGCTAAATGCACTTAGCATGAACGATGATTTTTTTGGCTTGAATGGGATTGATGAGTATGCGGTCATGGCCTTGCATCCAACAAAGCAAGGGGAGCATTCGGATATTTATATAGAGGGCTTGTACCGATCAAAATTCCATCTTCATGACGCCTTTGAATTTTTATTGGATGATCAGTTTCGGGTAAGGGGCATGGATCAAACCGCACGTCTTTTGTTTTCCTTTGATCAATCCACCATGATGGTGGCGGATTCCAAAGTGGGGTTTGACATCACCACCCCGCCAAAAAATACCTTGGATGTGGCGGGTAACATGGTGATTGGGGAATCGCTCGCTGGTACCGTGACAGCCTTGCCCAACTCACTCATGATTGAAGGGCAGTTGGGGATTGGGACCACGGCTCCCGATGCCATGACAGATGTGCAAGGGTCGATGGTGCAAGGAACATCATCATCGTATTTGGGTAGCATTACTGGCTTGGAAAACGATTTGGTGGTTCAATCTCAGCTTATTTTAGAGGACAGCACCGAAGAATCAGAACCATCAACAGTATTGATTCAAGGCAAAGTAGTGAGTACCGGAGGATTGTATTTTAATAAGGCATCAACCGTTGATCAACACGAGCTATCATTTGTGAATCACCCTGACCGAATGATGATCGGTTATGGCCAAGGGGTGACCGATCGGATATTAACCATTCATGCTGAAGATTACATAAAATTAAACCCAAAACAGGATGGTGCCGTCAATAATAAATTACGGGTGAATGAAAATGGGAAGGTCGGCTTTGGTATTGATAATCCAGAAACATTGCTTCACATTAAAAAAGACAACCCTGTTGTAAAAATTGAAGCCAGTCAGGATGCCCAACTTCGATTTGAAGCCAATAAATCGGGGGTTATTGGATTTTCAAGTGATATTCCAGGCGAATTGATACTCACCGATGGCGACGCCATGGGCACTGAAGTTGCCGGTGCCGATTTTTCAATTGACTCAAATGGGAACATTGATATTGGGTATAACATCAGCGGTGAAGGTGAGGCAATTCCATCACACGATGTTCGGTTGGATATTCACGGGCATTTAAATGCCACGGCCGTTCTAAAAAGCGGTGAGGTGTTGACCCATATGCCTGAGGGAAGCATTGTTATGTGGTCTGGCTGGACGGATGACCTGCCCGATGGGTGGGTGCTATGCAACGGCTTAACAGCGTGTCCCATCAATGCCGAGGATTATTTTATTATTGGAAAATCAACCACCAATGCCGTAGGCGATGTCGTTGGTAGCCATGAAACAAAAATTGAAACCACCTCAACCACTTATTCGCATCAACATGAATCAAGCCACTCTCACACAGCATC
The DNA here is from genome assembly GCA_016779165.1 of Candidatus Margulisiibacteriota bacterium. Classification (GTDB taxonomy): domain Bacteria; phylum Margulisbacteria; class Marinamargulisbacteria; order UBA817; family UBA817; genus UBA817. The sequence goes on from JADHOE010000018.1 coordinate 24,466, forward strand.
CGCCTCCAGGCATAACCATGGGGGAGGCCATAACCCTGGAGTATATAACGCGTCCTCTACATCTTCAGGCGTTGGGCATGCAAATACCGGTTCGTTAGTCGCTAATGAGGCCTATTATTATGAAACAACCGAAGAAACCAATTGGGAAAGTTGTGAAGTTAAAATCGGAGATCTTAAATGGGGCTGTGAAAAAGTTAAAAAACGTGTATACTATGACACAAGGAGGGGGCCGAATAATATCTATTACGGTTTGCATTACCATCCCGTGAATGTTTCACATAACCATAATTTTAGTGTTAATGATGAAACAGGCCATACCCATAATTACGATTCAACATCCCATCGTCACGACAATGCAAAGCATGAGCATGTAGTGGATCTTCAACCCGAGTATTACCAACTGGCGTTTATTTATTTAGAGGGCGAGCCTATAGTTGGGGGGGGTGACTAAATGATTCGCATGATCCTATGGTTGCTTTTGCCAATAATGCTGCATGCGGCTGACTATAGCCACAACCTTCAATTTAATGTGACGTTGGCTAAATCGTATTTTAATTACGATACCGGAATGACCAGTATTCCCATTACAGGCACCAAAAACATGCGCATCGAGTTGGTGGATACCACGCTTGATCAACCCTTTTGGTTTGTGCAGCGTGACATGCCAATTAATAACGGCCAATTGACGGTAATGATCGATGATGATTCATTGGATTGGGTGGCATTATTAACCGAAAAAGACTTGGTGCTTCGTGTGACCATCACGGGGCAAGAAACCAACAGCCCTGGGTCGGCTGAAACAGTGGATTTTGTTGATATTCCATTTGAATTTTTGCCTTTTGCAATGGTGAGTGAATTTTCGCAACGGGCCCGATACTTTAATGACGATTCGGTTATTGCGATTGACTACCCCAATGAACGTGTGGCCATTCAATCGCCCATTGGTGATGATATGTTGCTTGTCAGTGGCAACATTCACGCCGACTTCTTGGTTGGTGATGCCTCAAAAATTACAAACTTAACTGGCCCAGGGTTGAATGATTCACATTCCCTTAATTCGGAGGGGGGGCAATTTAAAGATGTCGTGTTTGCCGACAATAGCGGCCGATTAGGGATTCATACCAACACCCCCAATGCTCGGTTGCATATTAAGGGCAGTGTGGTTTTTCGTGGGGGGGTGGATGACAAAAAAGACGATTATATTGTGCCCGATGGTCCCCTGTTGCTGTGGGACCCAGCTCGGGCAGCGTTTCGATCGGGCATTTTTAATCAGCGATTTAGTTCAACCGACATTGCCCCCTATTCCATTGGCTTTGGCGAGGATGTGATCATCAAATCACGCTACTCATCCATTTTGGGGGGGCAAAATCATGCCATTCGTCCGTATTCAGAGGCATCGGTGATTGTGGGTGGGCAATCCCATACCATTGCCGATAAGCATGCGGTGATTGTGGGAGGGTTTGATCATTTATTAACGGGTGAATGGTCGGTGGTATTTGGTGGCAGGGAGCACCAGGTGACTGGGGATTACAATGTCATATTGGGTGGGAAAATCAATCGGGTGGACGGTAAATTCAACACGGTAATTGGGAACCAAAATACTGTGATTAGCGATTTGTCGGTGGTGCTTGGTAATCAAAATGTGGTGCTGGGTGATCAATCATTGGCCTTTGGCAGTGACATTCGTTTGTCGCAGGACCATCCAATGAGTTTGATGTACTCCGATGCAAGTGAGCCGCTTAAAAGCGGCCAGCCACAACAAATGGTGGTTCAATCTCGAAATGGGTTAGGCATTAACATGGCCCCAGTTCCTGGGCATGCACTTAGTGTATCGGGGAATATCAAGGCAACTCGCTTCATTGGTGATGGCCAGCACCTAACCAATATTATTTCTGGTCAAGATCATTGGCGCCAGCAAATAGACACACCAACGGGCATCTATTACATGGGCGGACCAGTGTCGGTGGGTACCACTGATTCAATGGCCAGCTTAACGGTGGCTGGTGGCATTGCGGTTGGGGAGGCCAACCAGGCATCCAATGGTACCTTGCGCTTTAACGATTTGGGCTTGCAATTTTACCATGACGGGTGGGTTCCAGTGGACAGTGAGGACACCAATACCACATTAAAACCTGGGCCATCGCTATTGCTTGATAATGGGGTGTTTTCAATTGATCAAATGGACGCGATGCCATGGAATGCATTGTTTTTTAATGGTGAAACCTGGTCCCCTAAAAAAAATCAGGTGTGGGACTTTTATCAACACGGGGTGCATATCGATATCAAATTTTTGATGGCGAAGAATATTGAATCCAATGAAAATGGGGCAATGGTCATTGAGTCTCATATTGATGATGCAAGCACCTCGCACCCATTGGTGGTTGGGGTGACTGATTCATTACGGTTTAGCCCTGGTCAAAATCGCCTTTTATTTAATGTTGATGCATCAGGTTCAGACATTCACATGGTTGATTCTGACAATAAAGACTCCACCAAGCAGTTTGGTGGAATGTTAACTGTCGATGAGGGTGGCATGACACTGCAACAAACCCTCAAGCCTTACGCATTAAACGAGCCAGTGTCATTGCGTACCTTAATGCAACTAACACCAACGGCCATGGCGTTTCACCAATTTCCCCCGGTGGTTACTTTCGATACCAGGGGGTCGGTATCCTTTAAGAAAACCGTCTTGGATCATGGTGGTGCAGGCATTGGTCATCTCAGCCGATGGGCGCAATCCAAATATACAAATCAAATGCCAGATCACCCACATTATTTGTTTTTTAACGATGGTCAGCTCAATTTAATGGCGGGGTTGGATGATTCATCCCAGCCCATATTATTGAAGGTTGGGACCCAGGCCAAGGCCAAGTTCAATGCCGATGGTGAACTGGTTGTTGGCGATGGCACCGCTCGGGGTAAATTATCGGTGTTTGGCGGTGGCTTATCGTTTAATGCCCAAGGCACCAATGTGGGAATTGAT
>JADHOE010000019.1 GCA_016779165.1 Candidatus Margulisiibacteriota bacterium
AATTTCCCAATACCAACGATGACCACATCACGGTGATAATTATGAAACGATTTACCATTGAACCCCCAGTCGTTTTTATTTTAAATGTGACGACGGTACCGTAACGTTAAATAACACAATGTATAAGCCAGGCAGTAGTTGCTCTTTGGGTGCATGCCAAGTCACCACATGCCGTCCAACCGATTGATTGGGTTTTGATATGCGATGCCGTTGACTTCCGCTAATGGAATATACGGCAATCTCTACATCAGCGGGTTCGTTTAATGAATACTCAATATACAGGGGCCCTTTGGTCGGATTGTATGGGCTTGGGCCAACGGCAAAATTAATAGAGGTATCGTTTAATTGCACATCAATGACAACTTCTTCGTGTTGTTGATTTGCTTCTAAATAATTTTCGTACACTTTGAATTTGTAGTTGCCACTGTAGTTGATGGGGACATCCAGTTCCCATTCCCCGTTGCTATCCGTAAGGACGGTTCCAAGAATGATTTCTGAGCTATTTACATTGCTTGCCCCTAACGATTGTTGTGGGTTTAAAGACCGCTCAGTTTTGGTAAGAGTAAGCAGGGTTTTTTCGCTGGCAGTGCCACTTAAACGCAATGTTTTTGATGCCAATGCTTGTTGTTTTTTTGTGGTTATTTTCGGGCGACGGTCTCGACCAATGGTGATGCTTTTGGTTTGGGTTGATACCTCTGTTGGCGTTGTATTGTGGGTGATGTTGGCTTCAAAGACAAAGGTGCCTAAGTAAGCCCCCTGATCTAGTTTTAATTCAGTGTCGGTTTGCCACTTATTATTTAATACAGTGTCTGTCCATTCTTTCATTAAGGTGTCGCCTTTATGAAGGGTAAAGGTTATTTCACCGTTTGGGGATGTTCCTGATAACGTGATGGCTTTTTTGTTGGTTGTGACCCCATCGTTATGAGAATCAATACTTAGTGTGACTTTATTAAAGTCGTAGTCCAATCTAAACGCAACACTGTTGGATGTGGCATTTTCGTCTGTGTCTGTGGCTGTTAAATAATAGAGTTCTGCATTTGGTGGCGATGGAATGTTGGTTGACCATCTTCCTCGGCGGTCAGCTTTAGTGACGCTTGTTTTAACGGGGGTGGTTAAGGACTCGTCGGAGAAAATGGACAATTGAATTTTTCGATTGGGTTGGCTAATGCCTTTTGCCACCACAAACGCAGTGTCAACATGGTCATAATTGGATGGCTGAAGAATAATGGGGGTATTTGTATTTGGAATGGCTGTAAAGCGAATGTCATTGGAGTACAGCCATTCGTCGTCTACCGAGGTTTTTATGGCATAATATAACGTTTGGTCCGGTTTTAGGGCCCGAATGGTATGGCTCCAGAAACCATCTTCATTTGATTTAATTTGAATCGGCAAATGGGAAATTAGAGTTGGAGCTGTTACCAAATGCTTATAAACTTCAGATCGGCGCATTAAGAGACCTGTTCCATTTGGTGGCATTGTTCCTCGAATGGTTAGGGTGCCTGATTCAATGGTATCGTTATCCGTGGGGTACAAAATCACTGGCGATTGGTCATTTTTACTGAAGTTTAACTTGATGGTATGACTTGGGTATTCTTTTTCATATACCGTTGATACGGCCTGATACATGACGTCACTGCCTTCCATTGAAGGAACAGTAAACTCGAAGTAGCCATCAGCATTGCTTTGAGTGCTACCAATAAACGTATCATTCTGATTCAGTGTTACTGTTATATTTGATGTTGTGAAACCCCTTAGCTTAAATGAGTCTGATGTTATAATGCCATTATTCGCGGGGGATATAATTCGGGCCCTGGTATCGGGGATTTGAAACAATGCGACCATCACAGGTGATGCCTTTTGCCCCGTCAATAAATCATCAGAATCGCTAATTTGAACAGTTGCACTTGCAATGAATGCTTGGTGATTGGATAACCCAAAATCAAAATAATGGATGGGCACATTGAAATTGCCATGGTGATCCGTGTGGGCGTCAACGATGAATGTTTTGATTGTGCAGTCTTTTGTTTCACAGGCAAAAATTTGGGTAACTGCATTTGCAGATGCGGTGCCTGTTAAATAAAATGGCGATGTTATCATCACATTTGGTGTTGTTAGCGTTGGTTGATGTTTGTTGGTGGTGATGGTGACTGGCGCTGACGATCGCCCAAATTGATCGCGCAAGCTTAATTTCCGATTAGCCATACCTGAGCTTCTGTGCGATGTGACGTTAAATGTTACAGTATCTGCGTTTCCAATGGTATTCCCACGGGTAGGGACAGACGATACAATGCTTTCACCAGTGTCATTGTGTTCAACTAGGTTGATATCGATACCTGTCAATGCGCGTCCAACAATCGTTATTGTTGGTGAAACAATAACCTCATCGATTTCGTTTAGTTTTGGCATTACGTCGGCAATGGTGTATCGCAAGCGCAGGGGTTTTGATTCAATTTGCCGAAGTTCACCATCAATTGTTATGGATGTAGAGGCCACCAATTCAACCACTGGGGTATTGTATTGGTCGGGGCGGGGGGTAATGGTGGTTGTGAATGTGCCATCGGCATCGGCTGTTATGGTTTGAAGGGGTTCCTTTTGAGTATCAATGATTTGAATGATATCAACCGTTGCATTTTTAGTTGTGGCCCCGCTAATTTCAAAGGTGGGTTCAGTAATAATCGACGATGCCAAGGCATCAATTGAAATACTTGAATTATATGCGGCAACGATGGTCTGAAATGCATTGATTCGACCGGCACCCACATAATCTGAGTTGGATAAATCCGTGCCCGCTGTAGTTACGGTATTTGATTTAATTAAATCAACCACTTCCTTTGCGGTGAAATTGGGATTAATGCCAAACAACAATGCCGCAAGGCCAGAAACAATGGGGGTGGCCATTGATGTTCCGTTTTTAGAAACGTACCCATTTGTTTCATTTGATTTTTTAATTGAAAAAATATTGGTGCCTGGGGCGGCCACTGTGATCGGGTTTCTGGTAGGGGACGCCAGTTCTGTGTGTCTTGTGCTGTAATTTGAAAAATAGGCCAAATGTTCGTCCAAATCGTCGACAGTTATTTCAAATTTTTCATCGCTATTTTTTTTTCGTAATTCACCACCTTTAAGGCTTGACCGTGCCCAGGTGGTTGCCGAAACGGTAAGCACATTGTCGTGCTTTACAGAAAGCCAGGCGGGGTAATATGCCTTAGGTGGCTGCTCATTCGTTGGACTAAAAATTTCACCAGGATATTCATAGTTAGTTTCTTCAAACTCAGATCGACTGTTGCCTGCCGCGATTGCAATTACGATATCTTTTGCTTGAGCTTCTTCAAATAAATCGGAATATAAATTCATAACATCATGATTCAAATCAATACGCACAGATGATCCCAGTGACATGTTGATCACATGGGCGTTGTTATTGATGGCATAATCCAAGGCCGATAGTATAAATTGTTCCTCACCTGAATTTCCCGCACCATCATGATACACCTTTAAGACCATGATGTTTGATTTTGGTGCAATCCCAATAAGACCTTTGGTATTATCTCCAACTGCAGCAATGGTGCCCGCCACATGGGACCCATGGCCATTGTTATCATCTGATACATTGTAATTATTATCTACATAATTCCATCCGTGGGTGTCATTTTGGTAAACATTTGGGTTGGTAAAATATGGGCTATCATTACGTATTAATGAATCAAAGGTATCGTCTTTATTGGGGTTGACCCATATGTTTCCTTGAATATCCTCATGGTTTAGCTGTATGCCCGAATCTATGACTGCAACGACGACATCTTCCCCAGTGACTTCAGGAAAATTCTCCCATACCTCTTTCATGCCAATGGTGTCTAAATACCATAATTTTGGAAGTTCATTTGACCCATATATTTCAACAAGGCTGCCCTGGGTGTTTTTTTTTCTAATTTTAACGGTTTGACTGGCTGTTGCATCAATCATTGGGTCATCTGGATATGTACTCCCCATTGGTTTTAGCTTCCTGGTTTTTGTTGCAGACCTTATTGCTGGGTGGCCGTTAAGTTTTTCAATGGCAATTTCGGTGGGAATGTTGGTATTAATGTGCAGTACAAATGTTTTGTTTTTGTATTTGAGCTTACCCCTTTTTTCTAGCTTATTATGGGCCTTAATATTTTTTTGAACCCGTTTGAGGCGCTTTGTTAACCGAGCTTTTTTTTTGGGGTCAGTGGTATTTTTTAGCTTCTTTTTTAAACGTTTTTCTTTTTTGGGTAGGTTGTTTTTTGCACCAAAAAGCCGTTCAATGTGCTGTCGTTCGATGACCATTGATCCATCACCCAACACATCAAACCCAATGAGTGATTTTACCCTGTAATCATCATGCAGTTGAACTATGTATGTGGTTGTGTTTGGTGGTGGTTTTTTTTTGGGTGCGCAGACGGTTCCATTTGGAAACCAAATGACCATGAAAGCAATGGCAACGAATGCGTTTATTTTTAATTTCATTTTTTTGAATACAATCCTTGGTGTTATATTCCCATTTTTTAACGGGTTTAAACCTATGAATATGCATGCCGCCAATGGCATTGTGTTGGCCTCAACCAACTGGAATTGTACATTGATGGTTAAGGTTGCAATCCACCATTAACAATAGATGCTAAGATTGTAAAATGTTCAATTAAGGGTGCCGTTTTTTTTATTAGATGTGCGATAATAAACGCATGAGAATATTAAAAAGAATGACCAAATGGTTTATGGTGTTAGCGGTTTGTTTTGGATTACTGTTTGGGGTGTATTTTAATTGTTACCGATACCTGATTCCAAATGCTGAATTGGCCGATCATACCAGTGCATTTATGAAGCGGCATTCCCGTGACCTAGTTTTGTGGAAAGAATTCAACGAGGCCAGCATGAATGAGGCAAAGCAACGCAATAAGCCATTGTTTTTGTTTGTTGGGTATCATTCATCCCAACCTTCTGAACGGATGCAGCAATTGCTGTTTAAGCACCCATTGATTGCAAAAAGCATTAATCGCTACTTTGTTCCAGTGCTTATTGATCGGTTTGAACAACCTGAACTAAATGATGTTTACCTTAGTATTATGGGCCATCAAATGAATCAAAAATCATGGCCTTTGATTGCCATTTTAACCACAGACGGCATTCCATTGTTCATGTCAGCGGGTATTAACCCAAACTCAATAATTGATGTGATCAATCAGATACGTTCCTCTTGGAAGAGTAATCCTAAGTTAATGAATGAACAGCTAAGAGGTTGGGGAAAGGAGTATGCTGCTTTTTACGAAAATCGATACCGTCAGGAACAGCCTGTCAATGATCCAATGGAGGCACTATCACAGTTTTTAAGCCAACGATATGACACCAACCTTGGTGGCCTTCGGGGCCCAATTAAATTTTCATACCTGTATTATTTTCGAGAATTATTAAATATATCGCCCGACTTTTACCCGATGGTTGAACAGACCGTGCACCAGTTGTTGGAATCCCCCATGTTTGATTTTATTGATGGTGGAATTTTTACGTATAGCATTTATGGAGACTGGACACGACCACAGTTTGAAAAATCGCTCATGGATCAAATTCGTTTGGTTCAGTTATTGATTGAATTGCATGAAGTAACCAAGGACCCTACCTATTTGGATGTGGCAGAAGTAACCATGCGATTTGCATTTAACTACCTTCAAGCGCCATCGGGGTTGTTTCGTATGAGCCTTAATACTGGGCCCATGGATAAGCGAGGCGAGTATTATTTGTTTTCTGATAGTTTCTTGGAGTCAAGGATTTCATTATCGTTTAAACGAATTTCAGCGGGTGCTAGCATGAATGTGGTTGCATTGGCTCGCATGGCAGATGCTACAGCAGTGGACGTGGCATCGCTTCAATTAAAACGAAAAAACAATGGTATTACCTTAATGCCGGATGATTACATTTGCTTGTCCTGCAATGCGATTGCGCTGGAGGTGTTAAATCATTTGAATCGGTACCGACCCAATGACCAATACAAAACCACGATGAACCAAATTGCTGCTGAATTAACTCAGGTAACCCCATCAGAGGTATCGTTGCATGAGCTATTAATTATTTACGACGTGTTAATCCATAATGTTGAATCTGTGGCAATGACACCTTTTGAAAATGAAATTAAATCCCGCTTGGGCACACGGTTTCCGTTCGTCAAAAAGCCCTTTGATTTTATTAGCCAAGACATTCAGTTTTATGATTATTTTGATAAGTACCACATGCCCCAACCGTTAACCCTTTTATTGAAGCATCGAGGGATATTGTTGCCCGACTACTCTAAAACTGACATGTGCAATAATGTTACCCCCGTTATTCAGTTTCATTGGGAGCAATTGAGTTTAATAAAACTGCTGAAAAATGCGTGTGGATAAGCCTGTGAACACGTCCCCAATGAACGGGTACTCCTTACTTGAAATTTTATTGGTAACCACGTTTGTTATTATTTTTATGGTGGTTGTTAATCCAGGGACCTACATCGATCGGTTTTCTGGTATTTTGTTAAAAATGAGTGTTCTGAACGAGTCCATGGTAGTGGTGAATAAGCTCAACACTGTCAGCATGAGCAACTGCCGTGCCCAAGCATTGCAGCCACAATCATTTTCATATGAAATGCACAACCAATCGTATGCATTGCAGCTCCAAACCGACATTTCTATTCAAAATTCAAGCACGGGTGCGCAAGGTGTTTTGCTTCAATACCTTGATCCTTCGTCAGTGAATGATATTGAGTATTACAGCGGTCAGTTTGCCTTGGCTAGCGATGCTGAATCCTTGCGTTATGCAGATATGGTGGTTCACTCGTCGTTGATGGAGCATCGGGTGCTGGTGTCGTTTTTATGCGACGACCAACGCCTGTCGTTAAGGGCGTATTAATGAGGGGGTATTTACTCATTGTTACATCCGGTATTTTGTTTTTTATAATTGCTGCAGTAACAGTGCTTCATTTAATGAGTGCTCGCGCGTTGTCGCAACAGTATCATTTGCACCAGTCTTACCAGGCTGTGTTGGATTTTTTAAGCATTAAGGGGGTAGTTGCTCGCTTAATTGATACCAACGAACCTCAAATTATATTGCCTCCAGATTTATCGAGTAACTACTCACTAAGCAACCAATCACAACCCGATGGCTCCGTTGATTTTTTAATTACCAATACAACAAATGGCCGCATGGCTACATTTAATGTGATGAGCAATCAGTCCCAAGCCACCATATCTGGTGTTGATATATCACAGGTATCCGTTGCCCCAAATCAATTGGCAGGGGTTCAAATTACATCACCTCAAACCACGCAATTGGTTGCTTTGCGAACCGCTTGGTATCCGTTTTTTCCAAATCATCGTCTAACCACCTATGCCATTATTAATGATTCTGGGGACCCAGTAACAGTGACAGCCAATGCCAGCATGGGCATTGAACATGAGCTAAGTGAGCCAATGGGGGCGACCCATCGCATGATCTCGGTTAATTTTTCATCACTTTCAGAAGCTGGGGTTGTAAGTATATACTTGAGGTATTCCGATGGATCCATTCAAAACGCTCATATCGAATACTAATCAATTAAAACTATATTCCGATAAACCGTTATTGATTTTTTTTGCACGTGCAAAAGACCTTATTATTTTTAAGGTGGTAAAAACCTTGGATGGCATTGAGCTTCAATTGGAATTGAACGTTCCAATTAAAGACACATTAATAGAGGCCATTGGCATGGCGTTTCAAAAAATGGCCATTGAAAATGGTCGTCGGTTAAAGATGATTATGATTATGGATGATGTTTACCTGACCATGCATCGGGTACAACTGGGCGTTGATCAATTAAAATCACTGTCGCATGCCCTTGAGCTTGAAATTGATCATTTGAATGAGTTTACTTATGATGTGTCCTTTGCCCCAACAGAGGTTAAACAGATGGTAACGGTGTTGGTGTATGCGATTAAAAAGGCCAACCTAAACTTAATCGAACAAGCATTTTTATCTGAAAAAGCCTTGCTGCGTCGTTTGGTAAGCCGCTACCATGCCGTTGAAGCATTACTGGCTCATAAGGTATTTGATATTGATCCTGAAAAACCATGCGTAATTATTGACGTTGGGGCCACTAGAACCCGTTTGTTTATTCTTTTTAACGACACCATAAAGGTATACAGACGCATGCCCATGCGTTTGGATGAAAAAGTAACCCCAAATAAACAATTTCAATCCGTGTTATCGAGCATCAGCTCCTTTGTTCAATCATCCATTGAATCATTTGTTTTGAAAACCAACAGCGCTAACATTCATGCTATTTACATGTTTTCTGACTTTTTAGACATTCCAAGCAAAGCCCATAAAATCAATGGGGTGCCATTACTGCCAATCCCAATTAAAGAGGGGATCATTCCCATCAAAGGTATAAAGGATTTATCGTCTTTTTTATATGTTTATGGCATGTATTTAATGATGTTTTCCAAAGAAAAATTTAATTTGATTCCATTCATGAAGCGGTTTGAACGGTTTGGGTTGCGTTTGATTATTGGCGGTTTTTTTGTTGGGGCATTGGTAATTTTAGGGGCCAATGCCACGGAATATTTTAAACTAAAAAAAGAGTATTCATCGTATAAAAAGAACCACTCCAAAGAAATGCTCATTCAAGCAAAGAAAAAACGCGAAATGGTTGAACTTCGTGAGCGAATCAATAAACAGAAAAAAATCATTGATTATGCGGATCTAACCACTATCGCCTATAAAAGCGATGTCTCGGTGGATGATTTTTTATACCAACTGACATCGATGTCATCCCCGGATATCAGCTTTGCTGTGTTGCGTATTCGAAATAAAAAAATTACCATTACAGGCACAAGCAGTTCGGTTAACGGTAATTATTCATTTTATATGTTTTTGCAGCAACTAGAGTCATTGCCATATTTGGGTCGAATTCATTATTCTCTTGGAATGGGCGGGGCACCCAATGCATCATCATTTACAATTGAGGTTTTTTGGGAAGATGACTAATTTTGCACTGTTGCTTCAAAATGTATGGTTTCGGTTGATTGTTGCAACAACCGTGGCAGTTGCCGGCCTTTTGGCGTTATCCTCAGCAATGACAATCCTATTCATAAATCCGTTGGAGTTGGACTTACGTGATGCAAAGCGTGGTATTTCTCGTTTTGAACGAGATTTAACGCGATTGAAACGCGAAGTAACCGCCATTGAAAAAAAGATCGATGAAAAATCAAAGGCTTCAGAAGGCCGTTACGAGCACTATTACACCATGTATGCCAACCCTGTGCGTTACATTAATCAGTTTGTGTTAAATCAGGCAAAGCCCCCAACAATGATCGTTACATCTTCATCCGTGGTTCCAAACACCTCACTCACCTCCATGGAGCGAACGCAACTAAAACCATACATCAAAGACTATGGCATTTCTAGAATTCAAAACTTAACCAAAGAATTTTCGGTCACCCGTTTATCCATGGCGGCCACCGGCAGTTTTTCTGATATTGGGCAATATTTATCCAATTTAAATCAATTGCCTGTCAAATTTTCCATGCGTAATTTTGAATTGCGTGATAATAACCAATCGCTGGTCCTTACACTTGATTTGGCATTTATTGTGTATCGCATGGAAGAAAAAAAATAAACATTAAAAGTACAGGTTCCACACTGGCCAAAAGAAGGCGTAGATAAAAAATACTGTAATTGCAATGGTAAACACCAAATATGCTGGGGAAATCATTTTAAATACCCATTCAACTTTGTTTTCCAATCGCGATTTGTATAAGTCTGAAATGGCGGCCATTTTTGAGTCCAATGTGCCAGTTTTTTCGCCATCTTTAATAAGCTGAGCCATAAATTTTGGGAATAAAATGGATTCATCAAAGCATTGCCCGATGCTAAATCCTTTTTTTATTTTTTCGTGAATGATTTCCATTTCTCGGTTAAAAAATGGCCCATTAAATAAGTTTTTGCACAACAGAAAGGCATTTAAAATCGAATACCGTTGATTAATCAGTAAGGTCAATATTTGGGCCAAATACGTGCTCATAAAATAAATATAAAGCTGACCATAAATGGGCAATTTAACAATGATTCGTTCCAAGAAATACCCTGTTTTTTTATTGGATGCTAATATGGCAATCAGTATAAAAAATGCATTAACACTTAGCAATAACAGGCTGCCATTTTTAACTAAAAACTGATTCAAATTAAACATTTTTTGTGTGATAAATGGTGGGTCAACCCGCATTTGCCGCAAGACTTTCATGAAGTAGGGCACCAAAACACGAAGCGATACCACAAATGAGGTTGCCATCATGATAAAACTTAGAATTGGAAAAATAGTCGCCTGTACAATTTTTGTTCGATTGATGTTTACCCAATTTATGGTCTCTGCATTTGATTTTAGTGATTCAGCCAAATGGCCAACGCTTTCCCCACTTTTTATGGCAATAATGTAATACCTTGGAAACGACGTTGGAAATTCTTCAAGGGCATCAGACAAGCGCTTGCCTCGTTCAATATCTTGGATAATTAAATTCAATGTTTTTTGATAACGCTTGGCACTGCTAAACCCTTTCAATGCGTAAAGTGCATCCAACAGGGGCAGGCCAGACGCTAAAAATCCGTAGAGCTCTTTGGTTAGCCAGTACACTTCATTTCGGGTGAGCTTTGGTTGAAACACCACCTTGTACCATTTGAATTTTTTTAGTTTAAGGAGATGTTTTTCAAACCCATAAATTCGCCGAATCCGAATCAGTTGGTAGTTTTTGCTTAAAATGTATTGCTTTGCAAGGCGAATGGATTTGGCTTTTATGCGCTCAACTTTCCGGTTACCTTTTGTATCGATATATCGAAATTTATACCACGATGTAGACATAACTCTCCCTTGTTTTATCGATTTGATATACCCATACCCTTATCTAATTGTCTGTGTCTTCGCCCGGTAATATAATGACGTGCGTGGCTTGCGGGCCAACGCCGAAGGTAGAGGTGTCTAATACACCATCATACACAATTCCTGCCGTTTTTAAGGTAATGTCATTGTAACTAAGGCCAGCGGCTTCATCTTCATAGCTGACCAAATAATAAAACGGGTCCCCCTCTAGATAGGGGGCATTGCCAATGTCTGAATCTGATGGCATGGGTTGCCCAGCCAGATTGACCATGTATTTTACACCCACCACTTTTTTTATGGCATCGCCATTGTTGTCATAATGGTCGATCACCATATCAAAAATTACCTTCACTTTTGTATTGTGTCGGTCGTAGTTTGTAGGGCTAGCATTTATTCTTGTGGCGGTTGGGTCGCGTGAATCCAGGATCAGTTCATCGTTAATCAGCTCACTTAATGTGAAGACTGTGTCAGTATCCAATTGTACATACTTTTGAAATTCGTCTTTTGTGAATCGGTTTTCACCTTCTTCATCTTGGTAACTGACCTCAAGTTGACCTTTTGTAAATATACGGTTTTTGATTAGGGCATTAATCGAAATTCCCATTTGATATGCATTGTACAAGTGGGCTGTTTTTTCTTTAAGTTCCTGATCAATGGCCGTTAATGTAACAAAAAAGTAAATGGCCATGGTGGCAAAAATCGCGCCTGCGGTCACCAATAATTGCGCATTTCCCTTGGTATTTGTACCAAAGGATCTCAGTCGTTTAAACATGAATTGCAGGCAGCGTTTAATCATGGATCAAGGTCTCCCGGCAGCACAATAACGCGCTCAGCAAACGGTGCTTTTCCATTGTATTCTAATACCGATTCATACGAATTCCCGTTCTCATCTTCAACCAGTGTTAGGTCATTATCAATAAGGTCATAATCTCCGTATGTTCCGGTGCCCAAATCGTCTGTAAAGCTCACCAAATAGAAAAATGGCTCACTATCTGAGTATGGGGCATTATTTGTGTAAACTGACCCTGCAAGGTTCACCAGATACACAATATCCTCAATGGCATCATTTGCATTCAGTTTAAATTCTATCTTTACCTTGGTGGCGAATTTATCGTAGGGTTTCTCCTCACCAAGCTCACGTTGAGCTGTTGGGTCGTTGTGAGACACAATATACCCGTTCTTTTCAAGATCATCCAGGCTTAGCAATTCAAAGTTGCTAATATTCACAATGTTGCTTAGCTCTTCAGCGGTGAACTGCGCTTGCCCATTGTTGAGCAAGGTGCTTTTTGGGTAGGGGAGTGTTTCTAAATACGCCCGAATGTATGAATCGATGGACATGGCCATTACGCTGGCATTGTACAGGTGTGTGGTGCGTTCTTTGTTCTTAATGCTCATGTCACGTAAGGCGGTAAAAAAGAACATGCCCAGGGTGGCAATGAGCGCTGTTGCGCTGGTAAGCAACAAGGCGTTTCCTCGCTCCTCTTTAATGAACCATCGACATAACTTAAAAAATTGTTTCATTTATCCCCCTGTCAATATTCAGGCCTGCCGTGCATTGAGCACGGCAGGGTGAATACTGAGTTGTTAATGAATTAACAATTAGCCTTCATCATCCTGTGGTAGTACGACTGAAACCTCTGCCTGTGGGCCACCATCGTTGGTGGATAGAATGCCTGCTGGAAACTGGGTCAAGTTGACCGTGATATCATCCGTTGTTAATCCAGAATTTGATGTTTCCATTAAGATGTAATAGAAAGGCTCTCCGTCCGCGTATGGCGAGTTTGAAGCTGCATCCGGTGTTCCCGCAAGGTTAACAAACAGTTGAACGTCAGCCACCAAGGTGTCTGAAGCGAGCCCTGTTTCAGTTGGTGCGATTGGGTTGCCATCAGCATCTGCATACTTAATTGCCACGCCTGAATTCTCCAAATCGTACGGCATATCAACACCAGCTCTGGCTGTTGCTGTTGGGTCATCGGCTGAAATAATAACAGCTTTTTTAACCATTACAGCAAGCGAAATGTATTTGCCATTGTGAAATACATCATCAATTGGCGCTTCAATATCATCCTCATTTGCTGTGCCTAGCCTTGCTTGGTTTGTATCTGCGCCATCAATTTTAGCCTTTAATGATTGGCCCATTTGATATGCATTGTACAAGTGTGCTACCCGTTGTTTACTGTCTTCACTTAGTGTGGTTAACGACACGAAGAAGTACACACTAAATGTTGCGGCAATCGCTCCTGCTGTGGCCAGTAGGAGTGCATTACCTTTTTTGCTTTTCAGCATGGTTAATAGTTTGCATCTAAGACTCATGATTGTCTTCCCCCTTTTTTTTAATGCAGGTTATATCTTATGGAATCACCCCCCGTTTTCATATATTTGTCCTTAGTTGGTAGTACCCATAAATAATGGTTTTAAAACATCGAAATTATTTAATGTTTCTGCTGATTTTAGTCAATGTTTAAACTGATATCTTCAACCGTTAGCTCATAAATGCTAATGGTGGTGTTGGTGTATTCATGGCTGGACCCATCTTCAATTAAGGAACAATAGAAATTAAGGCTGCCACTGGTGTTATTTATGGTAACACTCGAGTCTGCATGGTAGGTTTGGTTGACTTGGCTGGGGTTTTTTAAATGGCTAAGTAAGGGGTAGTTGGCATCAATATCGGTTAAAGAAATGGTTGCTGATGTGTTGTTATCTGGGGTTTCAACCCAGCCTTCTTCTAATCCAATTTGAACTATGGTTGCAAAGCGAATGGCATTTAAGATGTGCAGTTGTTTCTCAGCTTTTAATTTAAAGTTAGAATATCCCATTTGCATGGCAACACCTGCCATGCTAAGTGCTGTAATGGCGGTGACCAAGGTGATTCCAATGTTTCCTTTCAATACCCTTGGAATGATACTCATATTATTCATTATCCTGTGGCAAAACAACCGATGTTTCTGCTTGAATTCCACCATCCTCAGTCGATAAAATGCCACGTGGGTGGGTGTCAATATTCACTGTTCGTTCGTACCCTAAGGCATTTGGTTCAGTGGGGTCCATTAAAATGTAAAAAAATGGATCTCCATCGGCATAAGGTGTGTTTGATGTTGCATCTGGCGTGCCCGCCAAATTAACAAATAAAGCCACATCGTAAACCAACGTTGAGCTGTTGTTAATAAATTGCCCATCGGCATCTAAAAACCGAATTCTAGCACCTGTTCTTTGGGTATCATACTTAATGTCGCTGCCATTTCGCTGGGTTGCTGTTGGGTCCAGGGTGTCCAAAATCACAGAATCATCCACCAGTGTTTGCAATGTTACAAACTCACCGTTGTGGTAATATTCTTTTAAGCGCAGCAAGTGCCGAAAGGCAGATAATTGTTTGCCATTGGCAAAATAATCAATGTTTTCTTTATGCCCGCTAATGACATTGTGAATGGATTGTCCCATGATATAGGCATTGTAAAGGTGCGATACCCGTTGTTTGCTATCTTCGCTTAGCGAGGTTAACGTTACAAAAAAATAAATGCCCATGGTAGCTGCAATGGCACTGGCAGTGGCTAATAGCATGCTATTGCCTTTTTGTCCCCCCATCCAGCAAAAGATTGGATGTTTATTTTTCATGATTTTAGAGATTCCAATGTTAAATTACCCAAAAATGTGGATGTTTAAACATTTATTTTTTGTTCTGGCCGAATAGGTGGTCATGTGAATGGGGGATTATTAAGCAACACCTGTTTTATCATGAATGAAGCGGTTTAAAATTGAATCATTCGGCTGGGATGAGTGTATGCAAAAAGAGTAATGGTGCCATTGGTGTTTGTGTAATGCCAATCCGTTACATTTTTATTGTCACTGGTTGACAGGTCTTCATTGGTGTATGGGTTGTTTGGCAGTTTAGTAATAATCGCTGATTGGGTAAGGTAATTTAATTGGTGGCTTGGGGGGTAAAACTGGTTCATGTTGTAGTAGGTTAATAATGCCAGTTTAATCGTCATTAAGCACGCCGTTAATTGATCTATTGATGCATAATTTGAATAATATGACGACAATGAATGATGAAAGGACTCATGCTGAATCTCAATTTTAGTCACGTCGGGGTTGGTAGTTGCCGTTGCCCATTGTTGGTTGGTAAAGGAGTAATCGGTGCGTAAAAGAGATGCGTCCTCATAAAAATTAAGATCCATTAACGAAAATGGGGCGTGCTCATCGCTAAAATTCCAATCCGATAAGTGATGCAAACGCAACAATGTTTGAAACGATATGGCCTGAAAGGACTTAAATGAAAACCCTTTATTAATGCGATCGGTTGATTCCTGAACCAACTGCAATGATATGGCAAATACCACCAATGCAAACGCAATGGATAACGATAACTCCAATAAATTGGCGCCACGAAGCTTCATATGATTATTTTACTATAATTCAATGGATATATTCGAACTTACAAGACCATTGAAGGGTAAAAACTCCAAAATAATTTCTTTTTTAGGTGTTTTTAATGTCAGTTTGGCGGTTGAGGCCAATGGTGTTTGTTGGCACATTTCTACGGATTCTGATCCATTGCATAAAAAGGCATTGCCATTGGGCCCATACATAATGGGTGATGTGTTGCTCAGCAAATGGTTGTATTGCAGGGTAATGGTGTCATCAAATGTGATGGTTTCGGTTAATGCCCAATCCGTGCCATTCATTTTATATATGGTTGCTTCGGCAATCTCATCATTAAACTTCACTTTGTAATGGGCATGTTCAACAAAGGAAAGTGTTTGAACCCCACGAATGGATTGAATGAGCTGATGGGTGTTATAGATTAAAAATTGCGTTTTAAAAATCCCATAAAACGATGGTGCGGCAACAATAATCAACCCAGTAACCATGCTAATAATGATTAAAAGCTCAAGAATTGAAAACCCCTTAATTGTTCTCATTGAATTTTGAGTACTCGGCAAATTTCTTCAACACTGGTAATGCCCGCTTTTATTTTTTCACCAGCATCAAAAATGAAGGGTTTAAACCCATTTTTCTTTGCCAAGCTGGTAATTTCCATTTCTTTTTTGTCTTCTTCAATGGCTTTTCGCATGTCATCTGATACTGTTAAAAGCTCACTAATCACCAACCGACCAGAATACCCTGTGTTTAAACATTGCTCACATCCTTTGCCTTTGTAGTATTTTTTTGTCTTTGTTAACCCAAGGGCTTTCAACATTAGTGGGTTTGGTTTGTCCACGGTTTTGCATTTTTGGCATATTTTTCGTGCCAACCGTTGCCCCAAAACTGCGGTTAGTGTTGAACTAATCCAAAACTTTGGCAGTCCCAAGCTGGTAAGTCGTTGAATGGTGCCAATGGCAGAATTTGAGTGAATGGTGGATAGTAACAGTGTGCCAACCAACGCATTTTGAACTGCAATCTGGGCCGTTTCACTGTCCCTAATTTCTCCCACTAGAATGACGTCAGGGTCCAGCCTTAAAAAGGACCGGCACGCCGATGCAAATGTTAACCCGATGCTACTATTGACTTCCACCTGATTCAGCCATGCCATGCGGTACTCTACTGGGTCCTCAATGGTCACTATGTTGGTTGCAAACCCTTTAATTTGATTTAATATTGCAAAAAGGGTGGTTGTTTTTCCGGAACCTGTTGGCCCTGTTACCAGTAACATTCCTTGGGGGTACTTAATAATTTCTTCAAGGGTGTTGAGTTGCTTTTCAGAAAACCCCAAGCTACTTAATTTAAGGTCCATTTTATTGCTGTCCAATATACGCAAGGTTAATTTTTCGCCATAAATGGTGGACACGCTGCCAACTCGAACATCAATTTCTGGGTTTTTGTCAAGATCGTCATCTTTTTCTATAATGGTGACTGATATTTGCCCATCTTGTGGTAGACGAGTTTCAGCAATGTCCATTCCAGAGTATACTTTAATGGTTGATATTAACGGTGACATAAACGTCAGTGGTAATTGTTGAAACACATGCAGTACACCATCAATTCGCATTCGAATAAACAGTGATTCAGGTCCTGGGTCCAGGTGAATATCCGATGCATGGTGAGATATGGCATGAAATAATATCAAATCAACCAAGTCTGGTATGTTTGGAATGTCAGGAAGGTTGGATAACACAATGGGGTTTATTTCGCGTCGCTCCGATACCAAGTGAATGGACTTGAATTCCGCATAATCTGGCTCTTCCAGTGATCCAAAAATGGTTTTAATTTTTAATCGAGATAAAATAGCGGCTTTGATATCGGAGCTTTCCGCGTATACAAATTTAATCGACTCTCCAGTGATGTTTTCAATCATGGATTGCAATTCAAAATCCTCGGGAGTATTGGTGGCCACGTACAATTGTTTTTTTTCTTTTTTAAATGGAATAACATTGTTTTTTTCCATCAGTTCCAATGGCAATTGGGTGAGTATTGCGGGGTCAATGGTAAACCGCTTTAAATCCACCGATTCAAACTTACTCATTTGCGCTCCCTTTTGTTTTAATTAAGTCACTGGAGTCATGAATAATATGTGGGGTAATGAGTACCGATAATTCTGTTTTTTTCTCGGCCGTTTCTTCCTGAGATAAAAATAAGTTGAGGATTGGCACATCAGAAATAAAGGGGATTTTTGATTTGATTTTAGTTTTCTTTTTTTGAATCAATCCACCAATCACAATGGTTTCGCCATCTCGAATAATCACTTGTGTTTTTGTGGATGTTTTTGAGCTAATCGGTTTGTTGTTATTAATCTGACCTTCAGAAATGCTGGGGTTTAAATCCATTAAAATCTCATCGTTATCTGAAATATGGGGGGTAATCTGAAGCGTAATGCCTGTGTTTAAAAAGTTCATGTTTTCGATAGTGCTGGTTTCAGTGACTGTGGTGGTGGTGTACCCGGTTTGGTTACCAGTATCAATGGATGCGGTATTATGGTTGGTGACCAAAATTTGTGGATTGGCTAAAATGTTTACATTTGAATTGTTTTCAAACACACTCATTGAAAACGAATATCCCAACGATTGGAAATTAAAGGGGGAATTCGACGCTCCGCTTCCTCTTGTTATGGACGATGGTTTTGTTCCAATAATGCTCGATAAATCAAAGTTTGTTTCAATGATGGTGGCTTCAATTAACACCTGCTTGGGTTTGACATCCAATTTTCTAATCAGGCTTTCAAGGTACTCCAGGTCTTCCAATGGGCCTTGCGCAATAATCGAATTATCGATGGGGTTTGTTTTAAATTGGGTGATGCTGCTTAACCCACTCACAAGCCCAATAAATTCATCCCCCTTCATGTAATTTAGTGTGTAAATTCGTATCGGTGCTTGTTGAACAATGCGAATGATTTTATCTTTCATGATCCAGTGGCACCCCCAATAGTTAATGAGTGTGTCAAATACATCGGCAGGGTGCATGTCATTTAGTTCAACCGTTAATGTTTTTTCAAGTTCTACATTGTTAATAATATTCACTTGGTGTTCTTTGGCAAAAATTTTAATGTAATCTTTTAATGTGATTTCTGAAAACGCGTACGAACCTCGACTTGATGTGCCAATGTATTTCCGAAGGCTTTCAAGCGCATCTTTTTGACTAAGCTCATCGTACAACGAGGCTTCTTTTTTTGACTGGATGATCTTTTCCATGGTTCGGGGCTTGTTTTTTTCTGGTGTGGTTGGCGTTTCTCGTTTTGATGCATCGGCATTTTTTTCATCATAATAAATGGTTCTGTTTTCTTGTGCAGTTTTGTTGCCATCACTGGCTTCAACCAAGAAATAATTGTTACCATTTTTTGAATTTAAGGTCATGATATGTTCAAACGATCCATTGTCCTTGAGTGGAATTTTTAACCCATTGATGCTAAGGCTAGAGGCATTTTTGGTCTGCCCCTTAAATGTGACATTGGATTGGTATACTGTCATGGTTTCTTTTGATGGTCGCTCCAATGTGAGTATTGGTTCTGCCATGCACATTCCTGCATGCACGCACATGATCACCGCAATCCAGGGGCTATATTTGAAAATCATAAAATAAGGTTCCCAATCGAAATGTTTTCAATTTGCTGCTTTGCTTTACGGTAATATCCTTGTTTGTTATTTTTGTGATTTGTATATTATTTATTCGGTCGCCAGCCGATACAATATGCCCAGATATTAAGGCTTTAAAGTCGTCGTTTACTTTCCAAATCGCGGTTATTTTGTATTCAAACAGATGGGTGGGCTCTGGTACCGTTGCTACGGGTAGCTGCTCTGGGGCACTTGGGACACTGGGGGCTTTAAAAAATGGGTTTGAACCCCATTTATTGTTGGTGTTTGAGTTTGTCTTTTGGGGGGTATTATTGAGCAGTTCAAACAACGGCTTCTCTTTTGTTACCGGTGGCGGAACCTCGGGCTGTTTAAGTTCAAATGCGTTCTCTTGGGCCATTAATGCATGGCTGAAGGCGCCCCAACATATGGCAGCTATAGCGAATGAAAATGCTTTTATTGTAAAACTATTCATGGTTTCTTATCATTTATCGGTTGAATGTGATACCACTTTAAA
Source organism: Candidatus Margulisiibacteriota bacterium (assembly GCA_016779165.1). Taxonomy (GTDB): domain Bacteria; phylum Margulisbacteria; class Marinamargulisbacteria; order UBA817; family UBA817; genus UBA817. The sequence continues at coordinate 19,409 of JADHOE010000019.1, forward strand.
TGCATTATGGTGCCATCCAAGACAATAGGAGCCATAAATGAATGGTGTTAGCATTGGAGTGCTTATGCGACCATATGATTTATCGATAAAATAATTATGCTTGCAATTAAATCCATGTTAGCTGCATACGCTGTGATGGTTGGCGCGTATCTTTTGAATGTACTAATTACAGAATTGCCCCTAGATGATCGGTATCAAAAACTAAAAGTTCACTTTACCTTTCGTCGTTTTTTTTCCTTGTCATACTACCCCTTTATTTATTGGTTTTTATCGGGGTTTAAACATTCAAAAATTTCGATTAAAGTGCGGCATGTGGTGGTATTGGTGTTTAGTTTTGGGTTGTTTTTTACCCACGTATTTGGGTATACCATGTTGAATCCTGCGGTTCATTACATTGTGTTTTCAATGTTAACCATTTGCCTGTTTACAGATATCGAGCATCAAATCATTCCAAATGAAATATCATTTGGGCTTATTGTTGTTGGCATTGCGACCTCTATTTTTAATCAGACCATTGGCAATGGGTTGAAGGGCATTGGATTGGCCATTGTTGTGTTTTTAATCTTTAGCATTATCATGATGTTGTTTGGTCAACAGCATGCATTTGGGGCAGGGGATATCAAGTTATGTTTGGGCATTGGTGCGGTGTGGGGCTGGCAGGTGACTGCAATTGCCCTTTACTTTACATTTTTAATTGGTGGGGTTGTTGGCTTCTATTTTTTAGTCATCAAAAAGAAATCCCGAGAATCTTATTATGCATTTGCTCCGGTTATTATTCTTGGCTTGATTGTTGCCTTGTTGTATACCGACAGCATTTTTGATTACTATTACCCTTGGGTCAACAATTCATTTCAAATTCAACGGGCCCCAATTACGCCTTAGCGTGCAACCATTGCTTCGCATCGCTTAAAAATGAATCAATGCCATTGGCAGTTAATGGGTGATCAAAAAGCCTTAGCAAAGTACTTGCTGGAATGGTGGCAACATCTGCTCCAATTTGAGCTGCCGATAGGATGTGCATGGGGTGCCGAATGCTTGCTGCAAGGATTTGAGTGTCATACGCGTAGTTATCAAAAATGGTTCGAATTTGATCAATAATTGTTAATCCATCGTGGCCAATATCATCCAATCGTCCTAAAAACGGGCTAATGTAGGTTGCACCCGCTTTTGCTGCGATTAGAGCTTGCAATGGTGAAAACACCAATGTCACATTGGTTTTTACATTGCGTTTTTTTAGTTCTTTAACGGCCTTCATCCCTTCGGGTGTCATCACAATTTTAATGACAATGTTATCTCCCCATGTAAGGTATGTATCAGCTTCAGCTAGCATTTCGTCACAGGTTTGCCCCAATGTTTCAACAGAAATTGGGCCATCAATGATGCTTGAAATTTCTTCAATGGTTTGTTGATGATCTCGCCCCGCCTTTTTAATCAGTGTTGGGTTGGTGGTAACGCCGTCAACCAATCCCATACCGTTGGCTTTTTTTATCTCATCAATATCTGCACTATCAATAAAAAATTTCATCTGCTGTCTCCTTGGAATCTTGTTGGGTCATTCTTATCGTAACAAAATAAATGTCAGCCGTTAATTGCCGGGCTTAAAATTTAAAGCCACAGAATTTATGCAGTACCTTAAGTGGGTAGGGCCATCGTCAAACACATGCCCCAAGTGAGCCTTACAGGTCTTGCAGTGAACCTCTGTTCGAACCATGCCCAATGAATCATCCATACTGGTACCAATAGTTTCACTAATGGCGTTAGAAAAACTGGGCCAGCCAGTGCCTGAATCATATTTTTCGCTTGATTCAAACAGGGAGGTATTGCACATGCCACAACAATAAATGCCGTCTTCATAATGATCCAAATATTGGCCACTAAATGGGGGCTCTGTTCCTTTGTTGATGCATACATGACGTTTTAAGTCGTTGTCCATGCCAATAGTGTAACAAATCAAGGCTTCCATTGTCATTGCCATTCGGTATAATAATCCCATGGCAAGCACCGTTCCTGTTTTAGGGGTTCCTTGGGATGTTACATCGACGTATCGCACGGGGTCGCATCAATCCCCAATGCATATCGCGTCGGTATCCCATCAATTGGATGAAACGCACCCATTTGTCTCGCATACCCCCATTATTCAATGGCTTCAAACACCTCTTTGTATGGTTAAATTGCAACAACAGTATGGTCCCATTGCACATAGAATTATTGACACGTTAAATAACAATCAGCAATTAACATCGACGGATATTCAACACAGAGACCATGTGAATGCCGCTTGCCGTGAACTTAATCAATGGGTGTATGATATCGCCATGCAGCATCTGGATGCTCCTATGATTGTCTGTGGGGGTGAGCATGGGGTAGGGCTGGGTTACGTTCGTGCACTGTCTGAACACCACCCATCATTTTCAATTCTTCATATTGATTCCCACATGGATTGTTACCAAAATTACCATGGGTTTGAATATTCTCATGCATCCATTCTTACCCATTATGCATCCTTACCATCGGTCTCAGATATCGTTCAGGTTGGAATTCGTGATTATGCAAATGCAGAAACCAAGTTTCAATCCAAGTCCCTCACACAATTTCATGTCTTTGATGATTACAGCATCCACAAGCGTCAGTTTGAAGGTGAGACGTGGGCCGCCATTTGCCAAACCATTGTCAATGCTTTATCTGATACCGTGCTGATTAGTTTGGATGTTGATGGGTTAATGCCATATTTGTGTCCCAATACCGGAACCCCAGTCCCTGGTGGGTTATCTTACAATCAATTGGTTTATTTACTGCATCGTGTAATGCTTTCTAAGCGGGTTATTGGTGCTGAACTGGTTGAAGTAAATGTGGGGTCACACACTGATTGGGATGCCAATGTTGGTGCACGGTTATTATTCTTATTGGCGGGTTGCCTGAATGGTTCAGCGTGACACGCAATAAAAAAATTCTTGGTTCCCTTTTCGCCCCTTAATATCAGATGCCATGGTTGAATGGATTGTCAAATGCAGTGCATTAAATTGGTGTTCAACGTGTGTTAAAACATCATTGACGTAGTGTTTGTCTAAAATACCCTTGGTTGCTCCTAATTGTGCTTTAGTGGCTTCAAACTGAGGTTTAATAAGCACAATAAAGCGTGTCGATTTTGGTAAGATAGTCATCAATGTTGGCACTATTTTAAACACGCTAATAAATGACACATCCATTACCACCCAGGCAATGTCAGATGCATTTTTTTTAAAGGGGGCAAGTGCATCATTCAATTGACGTTGCGTTAAATACCTGGCATTGGTTCGTTCCAATAGCGATACATTCGGGTGTTTTCGAAGGGAAAAGTCAAGTATGCCATACCCCACATCCACCCCACAAACATGGGCAGCGCCATGCTCAAGCAATACGTTAGTGAATCCCCCGGTTGATATGCCAATGTCCAAGCAACAGGTCCCCCGAATCGGGCAGGGGGTTCTTTGTAAAAAACGTTCCAATTTATCGCCCCCCCTGGATACATATGCGGATTCTTTTTGTTTAATTCTTATTGAAGCATTGGGTGGGAACGTTGCCCCAGGCGAGGTCATCACCTTATCATTGACCAATACTTTGCCTGATAGCACATGCCGCAATGCATCATCTTTGGATGGTACCAGCCCATTGGCAATTAGTAAGTCATCCAACCGCATGCGTTTCATTACGATAGCCGTTCTTTAAAATTAAAGTAAGACGATGTTGATTTTAGTTCGATACTGCCATGCTCATCAATAATGCCAACCGATGGTTGATTCACCCCATTAAAGTTGGATGTCTTTACCAATGTGTATTGCCCCATGTCAGTAAAGATAACTGGGTCATTGACACCCAATGGTGAGTCAAACGAGTACTCGCCAACAACATCCCCAGCCAAGCAGGTATTTCCAGCAAGAATATAATTGTGCCCAGCTGTATTGGGTGGCCCTGCATTCATCACGTTGGGGCGGTAGGGGTACTCCAAAATATCGGGCATATGGGCGGTTGGGCTAATGTCACAAATGGCAATCAATTTTTCATTGGTGATAATATCCAATACCCGGCTAACATACACACCCGCATTACGGATAACGGCATCTCCAGGTTCAATGATGATATTAATTCCATACTTATTCTTCCAATTGTTCATTTTATTCGCAAGGGCGTCGATGTTATAGTCTGGGTCACATATCCGATGCCCACCGCCCCAATTCATCCATTTTAATTCACATAACGCGTCACCATAGGTTGATTCAATGGCATCTAAAATATTAAAAAGAGGTGTGGTTTTTTGCTCACAAAGGGCATGAAAGTGCAGGCCATCTATTTGTTTTAAATCAGAAGAGGACACATTGCCAATGGGAATTCCAAGTCGTGAGTATGGGGCGCAAGGATCGTATTTTTCAACCGGGGCGCTGCTAACATTTGGATTGATTCGCCATCCAATGCTTGGATGAATGCTTGAATTGGTGTTTAAAAATAATTCGTGTTGACGTTTTGAATTAAAACTAATGTGCGATGCCATTCTGTTGTATTGCTTGGCCTCGTTTTTAGTCATGGCAATGCTGTGTACGTGGATATTTCCATTAAATTCTTCAAGCCCCAACCGTGCTTCATAAATTGAGCTAGCTGTAACACCATCCAATGTTGTTGATATTACCGGAAATAACGCGTGCGTTGACATGGCTTTCAATGCCAAAATAATGGTGCAATCAGTTTTTCTTTTTAACGCGCTAAATATGGCTAGGTTTTTTTTTAGCTGTGCTTTGTCAACCAAATAACACGGGGTTGGAATGTCCTTAAGCTGGTTAATCCAATGGGGAATCAACATCGATGACCTTCCAAGGGAGCCCTTGTTTGGGCAACTCATCCATGAATGGTTGAGCATCAAATTGTTCCATATTAAATACCCCATCACCATGCCATTTATTGGTTAATATCAGCTTTGCACCAATCATTGCTGGCACACCGGTTGTGTATGACACTGCTTGAGCATTTACTTCTTTGTGGGTGTCGGTATGGTGGCAAATGTTGTAAATGAGTTTTGTTTTAACCGCCCCATTAATGGTTCCCGTGATCATGCACCCAATGCAGGTTTTACCTTTGTAGTTGGCACTGAGTTGGCTGGGGTTTGGCAACACTTCTTTTAAAAATTCAAGGGGAGCAATGGCCTGGCCTTTGAATTGAATTGGCTCAATCGATGTCATGCCAACATTTTGCAGCACATTCAAATGGTTCAAATAAGTGTCAGAAAATGTCATCCAAAATCGAATGCGTTTAATTGACGGTAAATGCTTTACCAATGACTCCAGCTCTTCATGATATAGCAAGTACGCTTTTTTGTTTCCTACTTCCGGAAAATCAATGGGTCTTGAAACAGATAATGCAGGAATTGTTTTCCATTCCGACTGGTCGTAGTATTTGCCTTCCTGAGTAATTTCCCTAATGTTTATTTCTGGGTTAAAGTTTGTTGCAAATGGGTGCCCATGATCCCCATCATTGCAGTCAATAATATCAATGTTATGAATCTCATCAAATATTGTCTGGCTGGCATATTTAATAAATACATTGGTTACCCCGGGATCAAACCCAGATCCCAACAATGCCATACGATTAATGGACTTAAATGACTCATGGTAATCCCATTGCCATTGGTAACAAAACTTAGGTGTGTCTTTTGGTTCATAATTGGCCGTATCCATGTAATGGGTTTTGGTTTTAAGGCAGGCATCCATAATGGGGAGGTCTTGGTATGGCAAGGCCATATTTATCACAATTTCTGGATTGATTTGTTCAATTAGCTTAACGGTATCATTAACAACATCTGCATCCAGTTGATAAATATGAATGTTGTTGTCGCATTCTTCTTTTAAGGTTTCGCAACGGGTAAATGTTCGAGATGCCACATGCACGCTACTGAACACATCTGAATTCATTAAACATTTTTTTGCCACAACCTGCCCAGCGGCACCTGCGCCAATAATTAAAACTTTGCTCATTATAACTACTCCTCACCAATTATTCATTTTTTTTGGATTTTTGAGAAGTTTTTTTGAATATTATTAACCAAATATTTGGGCTTGATTTGAAACTCACTATTCGCTAACATGATTTCAGTATGGCCCTTGATCCATTAATGAATACAATTCAGACCCCTCAGTATTTTTATGATGTTCAGTCTTCAGACCGGTTTCATGCCATTTGCCGACTTATAGATACCCATGTTAACCAACGCATAATCGTATTTTGCCGAACAAAAAAAGATGTGGATCATATGTCAGAAAAACTGGAATTGTTGGGGTATCAAGTGAGCAGTTATCATGGGGATTTGTCGCCCACAGTTCGTGAAAAAGCCTTGGATTTATTTCATCAACATGATAATCAGGTGTTAATCTTAACGGATTTGCCGCAACAATTTGAATTGCGGTTGCCCATTGGGTTGGTGTTGTTTTGTATGGTTCCTCAAGATCCAGACTCATATATTCAACGCATCATTCGCCTCGAATCAACCATGGATGTATCAGAGGTCGCAACCCTTGTATCGCAGAATGAGTTTAAAAAGATTGCATTTATTAAACGTGTCACAAAGACAGATATTCATTTAAAAGCATTTTTACCCCCAGCGAAACTGATCGATCTTAAAAAAGAACGGCTTTCTGAATCCATTCGATCATTCGATCATACCTCGTATTCAGAGGACTTACGCTCATATTCCAAAGCTTTGTTGAATGTTGCTCAACCTGATGAAGTCGTTGCCTTCTTGTTATCAACGGCATTTAATGGCACATTTTCTGAAGCCTCTTATAAATCACTGACTCGTTCAACAAAAAAAAATGAGGGCAATGATGCTCATAATGATGCAAGCATTTCAGACACAAATGAACGCTTATTTATTGCCATTGGTAAAGCGGATGGCATAAATGAAGACGTGTTGTTGGGATTTTTAAATACAGAAACCAACATCGATAAACAGCAGTTCAGTGATATTAAAATATTTGACACATTTTCATTTTTTGTTGTGTCTAAAGATGAAGCTGAAGTTATCCTTGAAATATTTAGACG
>JADHOE010000037.1 GCA_016779165.1 Candidatus Margulisiibacteriota bacterium
AGGCCCATGGCGCATAGTAGATTTTTGATGAAGTGATGACAGGTTTTCGTGCGGGTAAGCATGGTGCTCAGGGTGTTTACAATGTCACCCCTGACATCACCTGCCTTGGAAAAGTCATTGGTGGCGGCTTGCCATGTGCGGCCTATGGTGGTAGGGCGGACATCATGAACCATTTAGCACCATTGGGCGATGTTTATCAGGCGGGGACCTTGTCAGGCAATCCGCTAGCGGTGTCGGCGGGCTTATCCATGATGCAACTCATTGAATCGTTTGGTGTGTATGAGCGTGCAGAGGCACAAACTACCCAGTTGGTTAATGGCATTCAATCTGCAATTGACCGTGCAAAAGCCCCCATGCAAGTGAACGCTATTGGGACCATGTTTACGGTGTTTTTTTCCAATCAGCCCATTCATAATGTGGATGATGTTAATGCATGTGACATGGGCATGTTTAATCGCTATTTTCATTATTTAAAAGACAATGGCATTTTGATTCCCCCGTCTCAGTATGAAGCTAATTTTGTGTCCTCTGAACATTCTGATGAGATTGTTCACCACACCATTGGTGTTGTTACCCAATTTATTAATGAGCATTGGGGCAATTAAGGGGGTTGTTTTTCTGAACGCAAAGGGTTAAAGGTTAAAACGCTTATCATCGATAAATAAGCCAAGATGGAAAAGAAATCAGGTATTTCTGCAGTGCTTTTTGGCAGTATTTTGTTTGTGTTTTTATTTACGTCAATGGTTGGCTATGCCAATTTTGATGACAATGACCATGAACTGGCCATTACAGAAAAGCGATATGCCGATGCCCTGGCCATTCTTAAAAAGAAAGATGACGCCAAACAAACCATCCCAGAAAAAGAGCTGATTGAAGCGCTTGGTATTGTGATGGAGGTAAACGATTTGGAGTGGCCAAAAAATTCCATGGCCATGAAAGAGGATGAGGTTGATCCTGAGGTCTTAAAACGTGTGAATAAATACATGGGGGCCGCCATAAAAGAGTACTTGGCCGGAAATCCATCGGTTACACGAAAAGTACTAATCCATATGCTTTATATTTATCCGGATTACCCAAAGGCACAATATTTCTTGACCCGAGCATTTACCATGCCACCAGGCTCATTTAAGGTGAAGGACCAAGTGGATACCCTGATTAAGCGCAGTGACCATTATTTTTATGGGGGCAATTACTTAAAGTCGGCAGAAGACCTTGAGGTACTGGCCATTTTAGAGCGCGATAACCCCATTGTGTATGAAAAATTAGGGTCAGCCTACTACATGATGAATAACAAGCAAAAAGCCATTGATATTTGGACCACCGCTTTGTTTTTTAATCCGGACAACCAAGCGTTGGAAACCATGATCAATACCACCCGAGAGGCCGTGCTGAAAGAGGCAGAAGAAGGGTCCCCTTTGGATCAGGCCTCAGCAAACAAAGTGGTGATTGAAGATCCACAGGTGATGGGTGTATTCAAACGTCAATCGGAGGCCTTTGAACTAATGAAAGATCTGAGATCTCAAGGGTTGGCCGTGGCAATAGAAGAAAATGAAGATGAAAAATGGGTGGTTCAAGTGTCTCGGAAAGAGCTGCAAGAAAAAAATGCCACGAAAGGAAGCGAGTAAATGAAGCGTTTAATGATGGTTTGTTTGTTGGTCACAGTGGCGTCCGCTATGGTTCATGCAAATTATGTGGAAAAGACACGAATTGAGGAAAACATTCAACTAAAGGCCCAACATATTTTGGATACCATGTACGGCCCACATCAATTTTCTGTCAGTGTGTCTGTGGATTTGGGCCGTGAGTCATGGATTGTTAGCTACACAGATCGTGCGGACATTGACTTTAAAGAAACCAAGAACACAACGGCAGAAAAATACAAGATTTTACCCGGGTATTCGGCCATTAAAAATTTGTCTCCAAATGAAGCGGTTCAAATGCCGTTTAATTCAAAAATTTCTAAATTGCCGGCGGAAATATTAAAGGTGACACTCGATATTGTTACCAGTAAAGCAATTGACAAGCAAGCGGTTAAAGCGGCCGATAAAGTCATCAGTAAAATTTTAATGCTAAATGCTGAGCGTGGGGATACCATTAACTTTGAGTTTCAGGATTTTCCCGTTCATAATAATGCGGATAAGCCAGCCCCACTGCCAATGGAGGCCAAATTAATGATGGGCATTGTTATGATTACCGCATTGTTTTTGATTTGTTACATAGTGTTGAAAATGAAACAGCTTAAAATTAACCAGGATGCGGTAAAAGCTCAGCTTGAAACAGCCAAAGCAACAGCCGCTGCGGGGGCATCTTCGGGGTCATCGGTGCCAGAATCGTCACCGGAAGCAATTGCCCCGGTAGCTGGGCCAAGTGGCTCGGAAGACACGGGTGGGTACTTTAGCTTTGTTGGTACCCATAATGCGAAGCAATTTGTGGATGTGCTTAAAAATAATGAGTTGCCGGTTGATCAGTTGGCCATTGTATTATCGTATTTAAATGCCGGCCACGCAAAAATGGTGATGGATACCTTAGATGAACCCAAGCAGCTCGAAATTATTGCGGCCCTAACCCAAGAACAAATTGCAGATAAAGCCACATTGGATGGCTTGCAAGACACGCTAAAAAGCCAGCTGGAATGTGCTGTGGGTGGTGCTGCAAAGCTAAGTGCACTAATTGCACCATTTAACGATGCATCTAAAAAGGCATTTTTATCCAGTATTCAATCAAATGCTGGCGTTTACAACAAGGTGCGCCCCGATATCTTTCTGTTTGAAGATATTGAGAAACTGGAAGATGGCGAAGTTAAAAAGTTGGTTGGTGTGCTTAATATTGAGGTGTTGGCCGCATCCATTGCTAAAGATGATGGCGCTGCAAGTGCCAAATTAAAATCCAACCTAACCGGTGCCGCCCAGGCCATGGTGACACAGTTCATTGACCTTAAAAAAGACACGTTATCGGACAACGATGTAACAAAAGCTCAAACTCAGGTTGTGGCTCAAATGAAGCAATTGAATCAGCAAGGCACCATTGACTTGGTATCAAAATTAGTGAGTTAAGGGAGGTAAATAACAAATGAATTTAATGGTCATGTTGGGGATGTCAGTTTGTGTGTTCTGCTTGTTTTATGGCATTCCGGGGCTATGGAGCAACATTGGAATTTACATTGATCCCAATTCGTTTGTTTTGGTGTTGGGTGGCACCTTTGGGGCAGCAATTATTAGCACATCACCCAAAGACTTTGTATCCATTTTGAAGATTGTGTCGGGGTACATGTACATGAAGCGAAAAAAAATTGACAATTATCAAACGGTTCAAAAATTGGTCCAAATTGCGGAAGAGGCCAATCGTGGGGGAAAAGAAAGCGTATTAGAAATGGGCAAAGGGTATGGGGATGGCTTTTTAGACCGTGCATTAACTCTAATGGGGTCTGGCTTAGAAAATGAATTTGTTGCCATTGCGCTTGAAACAGATATTCTAGAGGAAAAAAAGAGGCATATGCGCATTATTGCAATGGTGCGAGCCATGGGGTCTTTTGCGCCAATGTTTGGGATGATGGGCACGGTTATGGGGGTTATGCAGGTGCTTCAAAATGTTACGGATATTGACGCTGTTGTTGGTGGCATGGGATTGGCACTGTTGACCACCATGTATGGGTTAATTATTTCGACCTTGTACTTTATACCCATTACCAATAAGTTAAAGTACTTGAATGACCAAGATGGGTTAACCAAAGAGATTATTATGGAAGGCACCATTGCCATTATGAACAACCAGATTCCGTTAATGGTCGAAAAAAAATTGATGGCGTATTTAAGCACGGCGGATAAATCAAAAAAGAAAGATAAATAATGGCCCGAAAGAAAAAGGAAGATCCTCCAGAAATAGAAGAAAGTGATGGCGAATTTGCTGCTGTATTTTCTGATTTGATGTCATTTTTGGCAGGGCTTTTTATTCTGCTATTTACCATTGTAAACAGCCAAAAAAATAGCCCTCAATATTTTGCTGAAATGAGCGTAAAATTTGGGGGTAAAAAAGTAGAGCAAACCCAAAAAGCAACGTCTGAAGATTTATTGGTGAGTGATGTCCGAAATTACATACAAGATGAACGAATGTCGCAATATGCCATGGTGTTGGTGGATGAAAAAAAAATCAGGCTCATTTTTAACGACCCTATTTTATTTGAATCAGGCACTGATGTATTAACAACAGGCTCAAAATCGGTGTTAAACGGGCTAAGTCATATTATTAATAAAGTAAAAAACCCTGTGATTATTGAGGGGCACACCGATGACCGTCCCGTTAAAAAAGATGGTAAATTTCGATCCAATTGGGATTTGGCATATTTTAGAGCATCCTCTGTTGCAAACCATTTAATGGGCAATGGTGTAAATGAGAGCCGGTTGGCAATTACAAGTTTTGGCGACCAGCGACCCTTGGCGCGAAAAAAAACACAGTTGGCACGAAAGAAAAATCGCCGCATTGAAATTAATATTGTGCGATTAAAATCCAAGGCCTAGAATCCGGTAGCAGTGCTTAACTCGTCGTTTAAAAAGGGCCGCTTTGGCTTTTATGAAGACCACGAATCGGTGACTGTATACAACTTAAAATGTTTGTAATGATACGATCAGCATCCTGAGGGTTTAATTTCTTAATTTTATTAAAAATTTCGCCCGACAAATAAAGTTGAGAAGCATCCTGTACTTTTGGAAGTCTATAATCTTCAGTTAAGGGATACGATTGTAATTTATGTTCTGTTGATTTGGTGGATCTTTTAAATTGATCATTTCTTTTAATATTGTCATCGGGTTCATTGATGCGTTGTTTTTGCAATGTCTGATTATTAACCCGGCGATTATCGCTATGATATAAATACAATACGTTCCTTAGTATTATTTGTTGACTCATAGGGGGTTCTTTTCTGATGATACCCAAAATCTCTTGTGTTTGTTGATCATGGGGGTGATATATTTCCGAATGACTATGGCTTTTTTTGATGGGGGGCGTTTTTAATATTTGCAAAGGTGCATCAGGAGGAACTGCCCTATTCTTTTGGGCAGAGCGGTTATAGTAGTCTATTGCCCTTTGTCTTGTATCATTCGATAATCCCTTAAAATAAGGAGGGACACTGCCCCCTCGAAGATTTTTAACGCCTCCAGTAACATTCATCTCTCATCCTCCTCATTCATGTTTAATGTTGACTGCAAAATAATATCATTCACGAATAATATCGTATCTGAGATTTCAATTCTTTCATAGATTGCTTGAATGTCCCCAAAATGATCGTTTAGGGTCTGTCTAAAGGCAACTCAAACCATTTAATGTGACAGTGTTATGGGGCAGGTTACCGGGAGTGATGCATAAAAATTTAAGGAATATTGTGAACTATTCCTAAAGGGATAGCATTTTTGTATGTTTGAGCATCATCGGCACTTGGGAGGGTGGTTAAACGAAGGCTTC
>JADHOE010000020.1 GCA_016779165.1 Candidatus Margulisiibacteriota bacterium
GATTATGCCAAAATTCAAAACAATGTGTCCTTGTATGACGGGGTTGAGTTGGGCGATTATGGGGTTTGTGGCCCGTCCATGGTCTTTACCAACATCAAAAACCCACGCTGCAAGTATCCTCAAGCTGAATCCAAATTCTACATAAAAACACAGGTAAAAGACGGGGCGACATTTGGGGCCAATTGCACGGTTGTGTGTGGCATTACCGTGGGCCGCTTTGCCTTTATTGGCGCTGGGGCTGTGGTCACCAAGGACGTTCCTGACTTTGCCATCATTGTGGGAAACCCGGGCACCATTGTGGGCTGGATGTCTGAAGGTGGTGTGCGATTGGTCTTTGACAACAATGACCGTGCATACTGTGAAAAGAGTGATCAATGGTATCACAAAGACGGCGATCGCGTGGTCGAGGTGGCATCGGGTGCGATTGATGATGAAGCCACAACTGTAGCGAGTGCTTAAGCAACCCATGCATCTGCGTGACGTTGGCATTTTGATGCGCTAAACTATTCATTAAGGAGTATATGATGACAACAGATACCATAACCAATGTACCGTTACTGGACTTGCAGGCCCAATATGAGCCCATAAAAGACGACGTTCTTGCGGCCATTACCGAAGTGTTCCAGTCCAAACAATTCATTCAAGGGCCCAAGGTTGTTGCGCTTGAAACCATGATTAAAGACTATTGTGGGGCAACGCATGCCATTGGGGTGTCATCGGGCACCGATGCCTTGATTGTATCGTTAATGGCCATGGGCATTGGCCATGGTGATGAAGTCATTACTACCCCGTTTACATTTTTTGCCACCGCAGGGTCCATTCACCGAGTGGGTGCCAAACCCGTGTTTGTGGACATTGATCCAGACACCTATAACTTAAATGTGGCGCACATTGAATCGAAAATAACCCCCAACACCAAGGCCATTATGCCCGTGCATTTGTTTGGCCAAATGGCCGATATGGCACCCATCATGGCATTGGCAAAGGCCCATAACCTTTATGTCATTGAAGATGCGGCCCAAGCCATTGGTGCCAAGCAGCAGGTGAATGGGGAGTGGCAGTCGGCCGGCACCTTGGGCGATGTGGGTTGCTTTTCGTTTTTTCCAAGCAAGAATTTGGGCTGCTGTGGGGATGGCGGTTTGGTGACCACTAACGATGATGCTTTGGCGGAAAAAATTCGTTTATTTAGAACCCATGGCGCCAAGCAAAAGTATTATCATGAATTTGTGGGCGGCAACTTTCGGTTGGATCCCATGCAGGCGGCTATACTGTGCGTAAAGTTACCCCATTTGAACCAGCAGCACGATGGCCGACGGGCCCACGCGGATGCCTACAATGCGGCATTGACCACGGTGAAAACTCCCGTTGAAGCCAAAGGGAATTGGATGATTTACAATCAATACACGGTGCGAACCAGCCGACGCGATGCCTTAATTGATCATTTAAATGACCGCAACATTGGCAATGCCGTTTATTACCCACTATCACTGCATTTGCAGGATTGTTTTTCATATTTAGGCTATTCTTCCGGCGATTTCCCAGAAGCTGAAGCGGCCTCTAAAGAGGTGGTATCCTTACCAGTCTATTCAGAATTAAGCGACGCACAACGCCAATACGTGGTAGATGCCATCAATGCGTTTTAATTGATGACGCGCGTTCTTATTACTGGCGGTGCTGGATTTATTGGTTCCAGTTTGGGTGAGGCGCTATTAAAACAGGGAGTTAGGGTTGTATCCGTTGATAATGTTAATAATTTTTATAATCCTCAATTAAAGAAAGCGAATATACAGCGATTATCTGAGTACCCTGGCTTTGAATCGATTGAAGCCGATATTAGAAACCAAACGGAAATTGATGGGGCTTTTGATTCATCTCATGTGGATGTTGTGGTGCATTTGGCGGCCATGGCGGGTGTTCGGCCATCGATTGAACAGCCAAGACTGTATTATGATGTAAATGTTAACGGCACGTTTAATGTGTTGGATGCATGTGCCAGGTATCGCCCGAAAAAGGTGGTCTTGGGGTCCTCTTCATCGGTTTACGGAAATAATAAAACGGTCCCGTTTTCAGAGTCCGATAATGTGGATCGGCCCATTTCTCCGTATGCGGCCACCAAAAAAATGAATGAAATCATGGCGTATAACATGCATCATTTGCATGGGGTGCCCATTTGTTGTTGCCGATTTTTCACGGTATATGGCCCCTATCAGCGCCCAGAAATGGCGATCCATAAGTTTACACGGATGATTTTAAATGATGAACCCATTCCAGTATATAACTTTGGGAATTGTGAGCGTGACTACACGTACATTGATGATATTGTTCAGGGCTTGCTGTCCATCATGGAAACCCCATTTGAATTTGATGTGGTGAATTTGGGCGGGTCAGCCACTATTACAACCAGTGCATTAATTGATCGGATAGGCGCTGCTTGCAGAAAAAGCCCCATTATTCATATGATGCCCGCACAAGTGGGGGATGTTGATGCAACCCATGCCAATATCGACCATGCAAAACGGGTGTATGGTTATAACCCACGGGTGGAAATTCACCAAGGGGTTAAGCGCTTTGTTGAATGGTTTCAATGTCAGTCGGTGGTGAGATAGTTGTATTGTGATGCATCCCTTTTCCCAATATGTAGGCATTGAAGCCAGCAATGCTCAATTCCTCGTGGGAATAAATTAAGCGCAAGTCCACAAAATTGGGGCTTTTCATTTTCGCATGCAACCGTGTTAAATCCAAGTGGCGGTAGTCATTCCACTCAGTGGCCAATACAATGGCGTCACTATTTTTTGCTGCATCGTAGGGTGATTCATGGGCATGAATTCGGTCACCATACACTGCTTTTGTGGTTTGAATGGCTTTGGGATCGCTAAATTGCACGCGAATATTGGCTGCTAGAAGCCGGTCAATGAGCTTCAATGCTGCCGATTCCCGAACATCATCTGTGTTGGGTTTGAATGCGGTCCCCAAAATGGTTACAGTAGTCGGTGGCACTAGGCACAATGCCATTAATTGCAAAAAACAATGGTCAATCTGATGGTTGTTGGCGTGAATTGCGCCACTCACTACCTTCAAGTTGATACCATTGGATGCCCCAATAAACTGAAGGGCATGCGTGTCTTTTGGAAAACATGATCCGCCATAGCCAGGGCTTGGGTTTAAAAAATACTTGCCGATGCGACCGTCCATGCCCATCAATTTGGCCGTTTGTTTGATGTCAGCCCCAACCTTGTCGCACAGCAAGGCCAATTCGTTAATAAACGATATTTTTGTAGCTAAAAATGTATTGGCGGCATATTTTGAAAGTTCAGCCGTTTCAAGCGTAGCATGAACGATGGGCCTGGATTCTGTATGAAGCCCTTTATACAGCTGCTGAAAAGTCCTAAAAACGGCCACATCTTCTGTGCCAATAATAATACGGTCAGGGTGAAAGAAATCATGCACTGCCGAGCCTTCACGTAAGAATTCGGGGTTGGATGCCACATGAACAGGCCTCTCCAGGTTTGCCGAAGCAACCATGCTCATGATATGTCGGCCAGTGCCCACTGGAACGGTACTTTTTGTACTTAAAATAAAGGGGCGGGTGGCATGTTGTTTGGCCAATGTTAAAATGGATGTTACAGCGTTGAATAAATCGCTGCAGTCTGCTTCACCTGACGGTGCCATTGGGGTGCCAACCGCCAACATGATTACATCCGATTCAAAGTTTTCGGGAGAAATGGCCGATTGAATATGAAGGTTGCCATTGGTGTGAACATCAACAAAACGCTCCAACAATTCAGGTTCATAGAATGGAATGTGCTGTTTCTGCAATGCCATGCATTTGCTTTCATTTTGTTCAACACAAGTGACCTGGTGGCCCATGTTTGCAAAGCACACTGCCGATACCAGCCCCACATATCCACCACCTATTATGATGATTTTCATGAAACAGTCGCCTTCAAACTGGGTGCCGTGGCATTGTTCAGTGTTTGAACGGATTGCATTAGGCTGTCGATTAAGGCTTCACTCGGCGACGCTTGCGCCAACGCAATCAGGTGCTGAACTTCAGACTCAATATCGGCATCAAGTGTTGGCATGCAACACTGAATTTTTGGGTGCTTGGTTGCCGTCGGCGACTCGAAGGGATAAAACAAGGTTTCATCCAGTTTTTCGCCGGGCCGTAGCCCAGTAAATTCAATGGGAATGTCGTTTTCATTTAGCCCCGATAACCGAATTAAATCGGCGGCCAATTGGGTAATTTTAATGGGGTCTCCCATATCCAATACAAAAAGCTCACCCCCAGTTTGGCTAAGCGCGCTGGATTGAAACACCAAACTAACAGCTTCTTTGATCGTCATGAAAAATCGGGTCATGTCCGGGTGCGTAATGGTGATGGGCCCACCAGTTTTAATTTGATCTTTAAACAAGGGGATCACGCTTCCATAAGACCCCAATACATTGCCAAACCGAACGCAGCAAAATTGGGTGCTGGACGTTCGGTTCTTGGCCAACGCCAAGAATTCACACATCCGTTTGGTTGCCCCCATGGCGTTGGATGGCTCTACGGCTTTGTCAGTGGATATGACCACGCATTTGGCGACTTGGTGTTTGTCGCAACAATCGACCACGTTGTTGGTGCCCCCAATATTGTTTAAAATGGCTTGGTCGGCATTCACTTCCATCAGGGGAACATGCTTATATGCCGCTGAATGAAACACAATCTCAGGTTGGTGGGTGGCGAAGGCATGAGCCAAGGCTGGGGCCTGCTTTATGTCCAAACAGATTGGCACTACCTCAATGGCATTGGCCAATGGAAGTTGGTTGAGTGCCATTAAAATGGTGTACAAGTGAAACTCGCTGTGGTCTAAAATAACAAGTTTTTTTGGCCGAAACGAAAATACTTGGCGTGCAATTTCAGCGCCAATAGAGCCCCCAGCGCCAGTAATGAGTATGGTGTTCCCTTCAATGTTCGATTGAATGTCGGATGCGTCAATGTTAATGGGTGTTCGGCCCAATAAATCAGAGATCGACACATCGCGAAGGGTGCTAAGGTCGGCTTGATTGTTCACTAAATCTTGAATGGTGGGGGTGGTCACAAAGGGGAGTTTGCTTTGTTTGCAAGCATCCAACACGCGACGAAAATCCGAGGTGTTTGCCGACGGTATGGCTAGGATAAGTTGATCAATATGATGATTTTTGGAAAGCGTCTGAATGTCGCAAACGCTACCAAGAACAGGTGCCTGATGTATGGTTTTTTTATGGCGTTGGGGATTGTCGTCTAAAAACCCAACCATATGGTATTCCGGGTGGTTTAATAGTTCACGTGCCACCATCTCGCCGGCATCACCAGCGCCTATAATCACCACGTGTTGTTGGGGGGATTGACGGCGCTTGGGTTTTCGACGCAACAAACGAATGGTGAATCGAGATGCAAATACCATAAAATTAAACATTAAAAAATCAACAATGATTAATGGGGGCCCAAGTGCTGGCACCCACAAACGGCTGGCAACACCCAACAGAACAGATGCCATTAAAACGGAGACACAGGTTTTGCTGATGTCCCTTAAACTGGCGTAGCGCCACGAAATATTATAGAGCCCTTGGGTAAAAAAGAATGCAATTTTAGCAAAACAAATCAAAAGAAAAATTCCCAAGTGTTGGGGGATCCAAGTCGCATAGCTGGTCGGTGGCAACAGTATCAGGCTTGCTAAAACCAGGCTGCCCATGCCTATTGCTATATCGTTGGTAAGCAGGATGCCCAGCCGGTATTTGGTGTTGATGAATTGGTTCAAGCGTATGGCCATTTAACCATTATAGGTGCATTGCTTAAAAAGCCCAAGGGCTAAGGTGCCAGTGTCCGCTCAAACTCAATCGCTGATCGAATCATGTCGTCCAAGTGATTGTGGGTTGGCACCCAACCCAAGGTGTTTTTAATGCGTTGTGCATTGGCAATCAGCTGGGGCGGGTCACCATCACGTCGACCAGAAAGCTTCACATGAAAATCGCCATACAACGCTTTGGCTGTATCCACCACATCCTTCACCGAATACCCGTTTGAATACCCACAGTTAAATACCGTGGACTCACCGCCATTCATTAGGTAACGTAAGGCCAGCACGTGGGCATTGGCCAAATCGCACACGTGAATGTAGTCGCGAATGCAGGTGCCATCGGGTGTGGGGTAATCGGTGCCAAAAATGGCCAAATGATCCCGTTGTTTGGTCACCACTTGGGCAATAATTTTAATTAAATGCGTGGCATCGGGCATGCGTTGGCCCATGTGATTGTTGGGATGGGCCCCAGCCACATTGAAATAGCGCAACGCCACATAGTTTAAGTCGCTGGCCAAGGCAATGTCTTGCAGCATCAGTTCCGTCATTAATTTTGATCGCCCGTAGGGGTTGATGGGCTGAAGGGGGTCATCTTCGCTGCAAATGCCCGTGCTGGGAATGCCATACACTGCAGCCGTGGATGAAAACAATGCATTGGTGACCCCGTGCGCCACGCAGGATTGCAACAAATGAAGGGTGTTGGCGGTGTTGTTTCTGTAATATTTGATGGGGTCTTTGACACTTTCCGGCACCACAATGCTGCCAGCAAAATGAATCACGGCATGGGGTTGAAGGTCTGCAATATGGTGGTCCACGGCGGCCCAATCGCTCAAATCCACCGTTACTAAGGTGCCATGGTGAATGTTCTCGGAAAATCCGGTCGATAAGTTATCGAAAATGGTGACCTTGGCATTGGTCGCCTTAAGGGCATAACACACGTGGGACCCAATATACCCGGCACCGCCCGTCACCAATATGCGCTTTTCTGAAAGGGGCATTGCTTTAGGGTATCAAAGATTTGGTTCGATTGCCATTTTGGAACCATTTTATTCTCTATTCTTGGAGGCTTTGCTACACTATGGGCATGGCATTAACACCACCCATTCCGTTTCATAAGGCGTCCATTGGGCCCGATGAAATTAATGAAGTTGTCGATACCTTAACGTCCGGTTGGCTCACCATGGGCCCAAAGACCATTGCCTTTGAAAAAGAGTTCGCCCAAGTGGTGGGCACTACCCATGCCGTGGCCATGAACTCAGCAACGGCATGCTTGCACTTGGCCTTAAAGGCCATTGGGCTTAAAGCGGGTGATGAAGTGATTATTCCAACCACCACATTTGTATCAACCGCAGAAGTGGTCACCTACTTTAATGCCACACCAGTGCTGTGTGATATCCGTGAATCGGACCACAACATGGACCCCACAAAAATTGAGCCGTTAATTACAAAAAAAACCAAAGCCATTATTCCGGTTCATTTTTCTGGCATTCCATGCGATATGCCAGCCATACAGGCCATCGCCAAGGCCCACCAATTGGCCGTGATTGAAGATGCCGCCCATGCCTTGCCATCCACATTAAATGGCCAATGGATTGGGTCGTTTTCGGATATCACCTGTTTTTCGTTTTATGCCACCAAAACCTTGGCGACTGGGGAAGGGGGCATGGCAACAACCAACAACGATGAATACGCCACCTCCATGCGGCGCAACCGGTTGCATGGCATTAGCAAAGATGCCTGGAACCGATATTCCGATAAAGGCCATTGGTATTACGAGGCCGTGGACAATGGCTATAAATACAACATGACCGACATTGCTGCCTCGCTGGGCTTGGTTCAATTAAAACGATTGCATGAGATGCATCAAAAACGATGCGCCATCGCCGATGCTTACACCAAGGCCTTTGCCGATCATCCGGGCATCGAGGTACTGCACCCAGCGCCAAATACCCAAAGTGCGTGGCACTTGTATGTGATTAAGGTAAGTCAGCGTGACAAATTAATGGCAACGCTTAAAGATGCGGGTGTTGGCATATCCTTGCACTTTATTCCCATTTACAATCACCCATATTACCAAAACCGGTATGGTTACCACCACGAGCGATACCCCGTAGCGAATGGCGTGTATGAGCGGTCCATTTCATTGCCCATTTTTCCGGACTTGCCCATGGCAGATGTTGCTGCCATTAGTGACCTGGTGTTGGCCAATGCCTAGCTTCTATGTGCGTCGGGGGAAGCGCTGCTTTGATTGTGTGGCGGCTGGGGCAGGGGTGTTGATATTGTCGCCCGTGTTTCTTATATTGGCGGTGGCTGTTAAGTTGTCATCCAAGGGGCCGGTGCTGTACCGGCAAGCCCGGGTGGGCCAGCACTTTCAACCCTTCACCATGCTGAAATTTCGCAGCATGGTGGTGAACAATGACGGCCACCATTCATTGGTAACATCGGCAACAGATGCAAGAATTACACCTGTTGGCGCATTTTTACGTCGGTTTAAGTTGGATGAGCTACCCCAATTGATCAACGTAGTAAAGGGACAGATGAGTTTGGTTGGTCCTCGTCCTGAAGTCATGCGCTATGTGCGCCACTTTCAATTGGATTATGCCGGCATTTGCCGCATTAAACCAGGCATCACCGATAATGCGGCCATCGCTTACAAAGATGAAGAAACCTTATTGGCCGCCCATGAGAATGTGGAAGATGCTTACATTCAGAACGTGTTGCCAGAAAAAATTAAACTCTACCACGCCTACATGGCGAACATTACTTTTGTTGGCGATCTTCGATTGATCCTTAAAACGATTTTTTGTTAAATCTTATATATGTTGGGTGAAGCGATGCCTTTGGTGGCATTGCGTGTATCGACAACAAGGGATGCCTGATTAACAATGTCCGTGATGTTATAGTAACTGTGTTGGGTAACCATCACCACGCAATCAAATGCTTGGATCTCAACCGTATTGAGTGGGGTGGATGCCATGCTATCGGTTTTGGATAGTTGAATGTTGGGGATAAAATCATCGTTGTAAGTAATGGCGGCCCCAAGCGTGGAGAGTTGCTTGATAATATCCAGGGCCGGGGATTCTCGAACATCGTTGATGTTGGCCTTGTAGGCCACCCCAAGGATTAGAATGCGTGCCCCGTTGATGGCCTTTTTTTGGTTGTTTAAGGCAATGCCCACTGTTTTAACCACATGGCTGGGCATGCTGGTGTTAATTTGTTCCGCCAATCCAATGAATCGGGCATCGTAGTTAAACGATTTCATTTTCCACGATAAGTAGCTCGGGTCGATGGGAATGCAATGCCCACCAAGGCCGGGCCCAGGGTAGAATGGCATGAACCCGAAGGGTTTGGTGCCAGCGGCATCAATCATTTCCCACACATCAATGCCCAATTTGTTGGCAATTAAGGCCATCTCATTGGCCATGGCGATGTTGACGGATCGAAAGGTATTTTCGTATAGCTTCACCAGCTCAGCCGTACGGGGGGACGACACGGGTACGGTGGTATCAATGGCATGGGCATATGTGCTGCATGCCAAGGTGGTGCATTTTTGGGTCACCCCACCCACCACTTTGGGGGTGTTTTTGGTGGTGTACGTGGTGTTTCCAGGGTCCACACGTTCAGGTGAAAATGCCAAAAATAAATCCTCGCCAATGGTGAATCCCTTCGCTTCGAACATGGGTTGAAGCAGCTCTTCGGTGGTGCCAGGGTAGGTGGTGCTCTCTAAAATCACCAGTTGGCCTTTTCTTACATGCGCGGCAATGGACTTGGCTGCGGATACAACAAAGCTCATGTCGGGGTCTTTGGTTTTACGTAGTGGGGTTGGCACGCATATGCTAATCACATCCACGGTTTTAAGGATTGAAAAATCGGTGGTGGGCGTAAATAATCCCGATGCGTTGCAGCGTTGCACTTGGTCATTTGAAATGTCTTGAATATACGATGCGCCTTGGCTCAGCTGATCGATTTTTGATTGGTTGACATCGAACCCAACAACGGGAATGCCACTTGAAACAAATTCAAATACCAGTGGCAGCCCCACGTAGCCCAACCCCACAACCCCAAGGGTAAATTGTTTGGTTTGAATGCCGGCTTGCAATGATTCAAATGTGCTTGTTTGTACAGTCATAATTCCGAGTATAAAGGATTCCATTCACTTTGAAAATAATCGCCTTTACTGCCGATTCATTTTATAGTAAAAGAATGGTTGAAAAAACAGTGTCATCCACCACCATATATTCCGGAAAGATACTCAATTTGCGTGTCGATACCGTTGAGGGGCCCAACGGGTTGGCCACTCGAGAAATTGTGGAGCATGTGGATGCGGTGTGCATTTTGCCATTTGAATCACCGGGCACAGTGCACTTGATTCGACAATACCGAAAAGCCATTGAAACCACGTTAATCGAGGCGCCGGCGGGGTGCATGGCCACCAATGAGACGCCATTAAATGCAGCCAAACGGGAACTGAAAGAAGAAACAGGATTTGATGCCGACCAATGGGTTTCCATGGGCTCAGCCATTATGGCCCCTGGGTTTTGCACCGAAACCATTCACTTTTTTATGGCCACCGGGTTAACCCACGGTCAAACCAACTTTGACACTGATGAATGGGTAACATTAGCGACATACCCCATGGCCCGTGCCATGGCAGGCGTGAACGACGGGCATATTATTGATGCAAAAACCATCATTGCGTTGGGAAAACTGAATGAATACCTGCAGCGACAGCGCATTTGAAACGTATTTGTTGGTGGAGTGCCATTTGGCCAAAAACACCATTCAAGCCTATGCATGCGATATTCAGCATTTTAAGTCCGTGGTCCCCCACACGGGTGCGCCAAAAAAATCGGACATCATTGCGTTTTTGGCAACGCTAAATAACAACGAGTACACCAAGTCATCCATGGTCCGTAAGGTGTCCTCGCTGCGCATGTATTGCTTTTATTTAAAGCACAAGCGCCATTTGGATGTGCCCAATTTGGATGATGTATTTTCGGTGAATCGAGCCCTGGTGCTGCCAAAATTGTTGAGCCAAGCCAGTTTGGATGCCGTGTTAGACCATGCCTTTGTGTGGTCAACATCGCCCCAACGGGACGCTTGTTTGGTTGGGTTGCTGTATTATTGCGGGTGCCGGGTATCGGAAGTGGTGGGGTTATCATCCAACCACGTGTTTTCGGATCACATTCGGGTGACGGGCAAAGGCGGGCGAGAGCGCATGGTGCCGTTGGCCGCCCCCATGAAGCAACGCTTGGATGCGCATTTGGGCACCCAGAAAACAGCCAGTGCGTGGGTGTTTCCTGGCCGAGGGGCGACGCACATTTCGCGACAAACGGTGACCCGGGTGTTGCGCCAACTGGCAACGCACGAAGGCATTGCCGAACGGTTAACGCCCCATACGTTGCGGCACATGTTTGCCACCCAATTGCTGGCACGCGGCATGGATATTCGAGAAGTTCAGTTGATGCTTGGCCATGTATCGATTACCACCACTCAAATTTACACCCATGTGAATAAAACCGGGCTTCGGCATGTATATAATGCCCATCATCCGTTATCATAAAAATCATGAACCAACTTAACCATCGCATTGGTCCGTATCGCATTGTTGAATGGCTGATTATTGCGGTGTTTGTGTACTTTTTTTTAGTTCTGGAACGCATGATGTTGGCGAAATTGACCATTTTTTTGGTATCCGTGGTGGTGCACGAGGTGGCGCATGGCGTGGCCGCGTTTTGGTGTGGGGATACCACGGCTAAGCAGCAGGGGCGATTATCATTGAATCCCATGCGGCACGTGGACCCATTGGGTAGTGTGATTTTGCCCCTTATGTTGGTGATGAGCAAAAGCCCATTTTTGTTTGGCTGGGCCAAACCAGTACCGGTTCAGCCGCAGTACCTGAACGACCCCCCCAATGACATGGTAAAGGTGGCCATTGCAGGGCCCTTGTCCAACATAACGTTGGCGGTGTGTTTTAGCAGCGCCATCAAGCTAATGGTGGTGCTTTTTCCCACGGTGTTGGTGGGCCTGCCATGGCTGGCTCAGTTGTTGGGGCATGGTGTGTTTATTAACATTCTATTGGCGGTATTTAACATGATGCCCATTCCCCCCATGGACGGTTCTCGGGTGCTGTATCGCTTTTTGGGGCCCAGTGGCCAGTCGTTCTTAGACCGCATAGAGCCCTATGGCTTGTTGATTATTTTATTCTTGATGTTTTTTGATGTGTTTAGCTTTGTGTTGCATGTACTGGTTTATCCCTTAACTCAGTTGTTGTTATGAGATTCTTGCTGGATGCTTACAATGTGATTGGTCAGGTAAACCACATTTCATTGGCGGATGCCAATAAAATAGCGGTGTTTATTGCCTGGCTGAAATCTTACCAAAAAAAAGGGCAACACCTTACCTTGGTGTTTGATGGCCAGCATGAGCACGTGGGATTTCATCGCACCGAGCGATTGCCTGGAATAACCATTGTGCATACGGCGTTCAGCCAAACGGCAGATGACTACATTAAAGAAAAAATAAACACCAGTGGAACGGGTGGGGCACTGACAGTGGTGACATCTGACCGAGAGATTTTGCATGCGGCCAAAAAAGCCAAGGTAAAGGCCATGACATCGGCCGATTTTTTAAATTGGTTTTGCCAAGCGCCGCAAGTGGCCGACGAAAAACGGTCCCCAGCGATTACGGATCGCCATGTGAACGATTGGTTGGCAGAGTTTAATCAGCCGCCAGACCAATAATGGCAACCGGTTAAATCAGCAGGTCAAACTGAGATTTTCTTGGCCGAATGTAACGATTGTCAGGTTGGTGTTTGTGGTCTTTGTAAAATACCTTACTGCTTTTAATGGATTGGTTGGGCTTGGCTTTTGTAATGGGTGCCAATCGATGCAATGCTTGGGCATGAATAATGGGCATGCGTTGGTGAGGTTGTGGGTGATGCACAGGGTAAAGTTGGGGTTGAATCATGGGGTCTCCTTACCCCCACAAGGTTAGTATCGATACAAAAACCATTGGGCTTAACTGAAGAATCAGTGTGATGGTTGAAAAATAGGGTGTTAATGATAGTATTTAATCCATGATTCCGGCGATGGATTTTTTATGTTGTTCATCTGGACGAAATCACAGTAAAGAACCAGATCGCAGACGTGGGATTCAACGTTTTGTTGATGGACCCCAAAAACAAACATCTTACAACGTGAACGGTGAACAGCAATCAACTGTCGGGGGGTATTCTTGCCCATTACCACACCCGCATACAACCCAAACATTAGAAAATCTGGTATGGTTACGGGCCAATGATGATGGTGTATATGAGTACACTGCTTTGTTAGCGCACATAACATCTTGCAGATTGAATAATCGCAAAGTCTTTTCGCCGTTGAAAAATGACGTCACGTTAACAATGGTTCGGTCAGCTTACAGAACAAACAGTTGGAGTTTTGAAAAACGTCATAATGTTGATTGTTGCGTGAAAACTATCAATCAACAATTACAAACTGCCCCCGAAGAATGTGGGAAATAAATTGAGTGCAGATCATCATAAAGCTCCTTTCAAAAGGATATGGTTATGAACAAACGATGAACCCCACGATCCGTCGATCCGTCGATGACACCGCTATCGCAATCGAGAGCGGCTTTAACTTGGAGTTCTTGATGCTTTGCAGTTCATCACATTGAATCTCGGTGATGTGTTTAAGCGATTCTTCGGTCATTTTTTTCTGCAGTGTTTCGCCTAAAAACGTGAGCTTTCGGGCCACGATCAGCATCCCCTTTTTCGTCAAGTTTTAGACTCATTTTAACCATTTGAGTTCATCGGGAATTGTTTCCCCACATTCTTCGGGGGCAGTTTGTGACATTTAAACCAACCTGAACACACGCTAAATGGGTTGAAGATTAAAAGGGCAGCTAAAAAAAAGTAAAAAAAATAAAAAAAAGTGAAATTTTACCATCCCCCATGCCGATATTCATTAAAATAACCGATCCAATTCATGGGTCAAAGGGGTGTAATTATGACACAAGCAAATATAGGATTAGGTGGACGAGGAGCTTCTTCAGGAGGTACATTTAATCAAACTCGAGGAATAGAGAGTGGTCGCAGACAAGCTCAGGGTGGTTCAAGCAGATCAGCCTCTAAAATGCACAAATGGTTAGATATGAGTGATACCGAAGGGCAGGCATCATTCCCCCATAAATATCCGGATGTTGAACCGAATGTTTCAATATACGCCCAATTACTTGGTTTTTCTAATCCTTTAGTTAAACAATCAGTCGCTGAAAGCCCCACAGGTTCTAGCAGCTCAGCAAGTTCCATCACCTCAGCAAGTTCCAACACCTCCAATGAGTCTGTAGATTCACAGATTAGTGGTTTATTAGAAGAGGGATTAACTCAATTAGAAGAGGGATTAACTCAATTCAGTAATGGGGTAGGAAGTGCATGGGGTGGGGTAGGAAGAGCATTAACTGATATTTTAGGTAGTCAATTTAATCCTCTATCTGATGCTGAGAATGGACCGTCTGGCCATCCATTATCTAAAAATCAAAAACATTGGTTGGCGGTGGAAGGTTGCCCATCACCCTCATATTTTGGTGTTAGCTCATCAAAAAGTGGCAGCAATGGCAGCGAAACGGCCAACTCAAGCGGATCGGGCAGCAGCCCTGTAGAAAAGCGTGTCCGGTTTGCTCCTGTAACTGTAGATTTAGAAGGTTTAAAAAAATTTCTAAAGGAAAAGTTTCAATGGGGTCAAAATGCTCCTGTTAGCCGAGATGTCGCTTGCAGCGTTAATAGGAACCATGAGGCATTCCTCACAGATTATGTAATGGATCAGGTGTTCGGTGAAATATCCCAATCCAAAACAAGTCGTGAAGCAGCAAAAAAAGTAGCAGAATATAATTTTGATTTAAAAAAGACAAATGCATCGCTAACAAATCAAAAAGAATCGTTGCAGGCAAAAATAAAAACTTTGAATCCACAACATCAAAAAAGAATATCACAACAAAATCTTGGGGATCTACAGAGATTAAGATCGCTAGTTGAGGAAAATGTAACCAACAGTCTTGTTTTAGAGAAAAAATTTCAATTTGCTACTTTATGCTTTGAAAATTTAAAAAGTAGGGGCCACTGGAGAGGAGAGGTTACTAGATTTTAGATAGAAAATGACCGCCGCCCAGGTACAGCCCCCCACTAACCAAGGTCGTCAATAGTAGACCATCATTCAATCCACACTGAAACAACTAGCGGCCCCCTGAACCATAAAGGTGACGGGGGCCGTTTGCCAAATGATTAGTCCGGTTAAAAAATAGTTGGCGTTTGATTTGCTACTCTTGAGGCAGATGGCCGATTGTTCCTTTTTGATTGACGCAATACCATTTGAAGTGGCGCCCCAAATGGCGTACACTTTTTTTATGAGTTTGATGAAACTCAATGTTCAAGAATTTGTTTGGAGAAAAAAGAATGCCTAATCGAATTTCGAGATTAACAACTGTTCCACCCCAAAAAAGTCCTCAAAAAGGTCGTCAAAAGAAAGTTTCTGGGAATAAAAACAAAGCTGGTGCAGGACCAGAGCCTGTCAAACCACCTGCGTCACCCAAGTTGTCTGCCCAACAACGACCACCATTATTAAACCCCCAAGATAAAAATGTGGGCATAAACTCAGAACGATTGGTGCCGAGTGGTAGACCTGAAACCACTCGAACTAAAAAAGAAAGGCACACTGAAGGTCCCGAAAAACAACTTTCTGTGCTTAAAACAAAGGCTGGTGCAGGAACAAAGCCTGTTAAACCACCTGCGTCACCCAAGTTGTCTGACCTTCAACGACCACCATTATTAAAAACCCAAAGTCAAAAAACAACTAGCCCAAAAAGGAAGCGTGACGACACTCCCTCCGAGCCCTATGAAGGCAACAGTTTAGCCACCCTTGGGGGTATAGTTAATACAGTTATTAAATTTTTAGGTAGCCCCTTTAAAAAGCGTCGGCCAGATGAAGGGGGCCCATCAATTGGTATCGGGTCTATTTTTCCTGATAAATCAGCTCCTTTAAATCAAGATGGTACTTTCCATTTGCAGGGAGGGTCAGATGAACACAAACCTAGTAGTGATTCTGATCGCTCAGGGGGTAATGGCTGGGACGGATTTCCTTTTCAACCCCCCCATGTTCATGAGGATTCAGCACCACCTCAACGCCTGGGCGATGCTGTAACAGGCACCAATAACGGGTTGTTTTCACGGCCACTTCCGCCAGTCCCCCCGTCAGAAAGCCACTCTACTTCAAGCAATTCAACAAGGGTTACCAACGAAATTGTTAGAATTGCCTACAGCCAAAGCAAAAAGCATGTTGCTAATAATGCCATTAAACAATACAAAGAATCAGGTAACCGCTCCTCCGTAAAAAATGGTCCCTTATATAGGCAAGCTTTGGAAAATTTTAAAGCTTTGGTTAAAAATAGCAAATCTAGCAGTTCAATTGAAGAAAAAAAATGTGAAAATAAAAAGCAAATTTCCAATTGTTCAAAAAGGACGAAAGAAATAAATCGGAAAATTTCACGTTTAACAAATTCCGAAAAGTCTGATGAAGAAAGAGCTGCGGATAGAGAAGCCCAACACATAGTAAATGTTTTACGGGCTTTTTTGGCGAAAGGTCATCGTGAAGTTTCCCCGGATAACCCCGTCTATAGTGGAGATCTAGTTCGTCAAAATCTTCAAAAAAAACTTAGTGACTATGAAAGGGCCAAGTCAAAAATAAGCGAAGAACAAACTCGGTTGGACATTGAAAGTCAACTTTTAACACTTTTTTTGAAAGAAATGAACGCTGAGTTAAAACGGCAGTATGGCCCTGGCGTAAGGGTTTTTAAAAAATAAATCAGTCAAACACAGGTAGTAAAACTAAAAAAACTAACCTTTAGCCCAAGCGTCTTCAAACATGTGAGTTTTGGGCATAATGCCTAAAACAAGATCAATTTTGTTAAGTAGGTCAATGCAACTATTCTTATGGGATTTTATACCCAAAAAATAATTGATTGCCCCAATTAAATTATCAGCGAAAACAACATGCCGCACAGGGGTGCAAATAGTGCCCAGTAAATGGTGTATACCACCATGGGGCGAGTCCCCAATATTTTTTTTGCAAACATTAGGGTTGGAATGCAGGTGCCAACGGCGCCCAATAAAAACGTGAAGCTTGGCCCTGGTGCCAAACCCAGCGATAGCAAGGTATGGGTAAATGGAATTTCTTCACCTTCACAAATGTAAATGGGAATGCCAACAAATGTGGCAATGACGTAGGACAACAATGGCCGGTGCCCTATGGCCGATGGAATAGCGGATGGGGGCACCAACACTGTTAATGCACTGGCAATGCCCAAACCGCCCAGCAAGTACATGCCCAGTTTTTTGCTAATGGACCAGGCACTCTTAAAAAATCCAGGGCGTTTTTCTGTGTGGCAACATGGAGTGCTTGGTTCGATGGCGGGTTGGCTCACCCACCCACGTTGTTCCAACACATGCACCAAAAACCCAATGCCCATGCCGCCCAACAAGCCACACACCACCCGTGCAATGGCAAATTCGGGGCCCAACATGCCAAGAGTTAGTATGACAGTTTGTGGCGCTAGAAGCGGGGATGTCATTACAAATGCCGTGGCGCTACTTAAACGGGCACCCTGTCGAATAAGGCCTTCTGCCATGGGCATGGTGGCACATGCACAACCCGGAAGAACGGCCCCCAATGCACTGCTACTAACAATGGCCCTTGGACCGGACCCAATCCATTTTGTGATGGTGGCCACATTCACTTTTGATTCCAAAAAGGCACCTGCCCCCACACCCAATATGAAAAATGGTAGCACCATTTGAAGCAAGTGGGAAAATTCCATAATAAATGCCTGCGCATGGCCCATAACCTTACTATATCATGGTGGCATTGACGGAACCCAACGTCATTTACAAGGGGCCGTTGGTGTTGGTATGATACCTGTATATGCAACCTCACTATGAACGCGTGTTGTTAAAGTTAAGTGGCGAAGCCATTAAAGGCAGCCGAGAGTACGGCATTGACCCTAAGTTTTTAGTGTTCATTGCGAACGAAATTAAGCATGGATTGGCACTTGGTACCCAAATCGCCATTGTGATTGGCGGAGGAAACATTTTTAGGGGGTTGGCTGCATCTGAAAATGGAATGGACAGAGTGGCGGCTGATTACACTGGCATGTTGGCCACAGTAATGAATGCCCTGGCGTTACGCGATGCCTTGTCAAAGGTTGGTGTTGAGTCCAGAATCCAAACCGCTATTGAAATGAAAGAGATTGCTGAGCCATTTATTTTGGATCGTGCTCGGGCTCATTTAAACAAAGGTCGCGTGCTTATTTTTGCAGCAGGTACAGGCAATCCGTATTTTACCACTGATACCACAGCTGCGTTGCGTGCCACTGAGATTTCTGCGGATGCATTGTTCAAGGCAACCAAGGTTGATGGTGTTTATTCTGGGGACCCCGTCACCACACCCGATGCCATTCGTTACGATGCGTTATCGTACATGGATGTCCTTAAAAAAGAGCTGCATGTTATGGACAGCACAGCTATTTCATTATCGAAAGATAATAACATGCCCATTGTGGTATTTGACATGAACGAGCCAGGTAATTTGGTGAAGGCGTTGCAGGGGGAATCGATTGGAACCACAATAGGAGGAAAACAAAATGCAATCACTCAATGATCGTTTCTCGAAAACATTGGATAACTTAAAAGTTAAATTTGACTCGGTTCGAACCGGTCGTGCGAACCCAAGTTTATTGTCCTCGGTGGTGGTGGACTACTATGGATCAACCGTGCCCATTATGCAAATGGCGTCTGTATCTGTGTCCGATGGGAATACATTGTTGGTGAATGTATTTGATTCTGGTGCGGTATCCGCGGTAGAAAAGGCTATTTTGTCCTCTAATTTGGGTTTGAACCCACAAACGGATGGCGGATTGATTCGTTTGCGACTGCCAGATTTGACCCAAGATCGCAGGGATGAGTTGGTGAAGTACATTAAAAAGTTGGCCGAAGAAGGCAAGGTAGCGCTTCGTAACATTCGGCGCGATGCCATTGACGAGATTAAAAAAGATTCAGACGCATCGGATGACGAAAAAAAGCGAGACTCTGATGCGGTTCAAAAACTGCTCGACACTTATGTGAGTAACGTTGATGATTTGGTGCAAGCCAAAGAAACTGACATTCGAACCATTTAGTAATGGAGAATCGTGACACGTTATTCACGACGTATGGCATTGATAAAGGTGCATTGCCCCATCATATTGCAATCATTATGGATGGCAACGGGCGATGGGCGAAGCAACGGTTTCTTCCCCGAAACTTAGGGCATCGACAAGGCCAAAAACAATTAAAAGCCACGTTAAAAGATTGCGTGACATTGGGCATTAAGGTGTTATCGGTATATGTGTTTTCTACTGAAAATTGGCGACGCCCTGAAGATGAAGTGTCGTTTTTATTGTCGTTTTTAAAGGCATCAATTCAAGATGAAATCAATGAGTTAAACAACGAGGGGGTGCGATTGCGATTTTTGGGCGATTTAACCCAATTTGATAACGAATTAATGGAGTTAATCCAAAGCAGCGAGTCATTAACAAGCACCAATGATGTCATCCAATTAAACGTTATGTTGAATTATGGTGCCCGGCGAGAGCTGATCAATGCCATGAAATCGATGGTTCAAGGTGGTGTTGATATGGCCAATGTGGATGAAGATGCAATGGCCCATCACTTGTATACCACCGGCATTCCAGACCCAGATATTTTAATTCGAACGGGTGGCGATATTCGTATTAGCAATTTTATGTTGTGGCAGTGTGCGTATTCCGAATTGTTTTTTTTGGATACGTTTTGGCCCGACTTTAATATGCAGGCTCTGTGCGAAGTGGTTGCGGCATTCCAAAAACGTGACCGTCGTTTTGGAGGGTTGTCTGAATGAGCCGAATTGCGACTGGTTTAGGGCTCATTTTGGTTGGTGGATTTGTTTTGATAAAGGGTGGGCTGCCACTGGCATTATTTTTAGTGGTAGTGGGATGTCTGGCATTTTATGAAGTTCAGCAAATGACAGAACTCAAGTCATGGGGGTTAATGGCCCTTAATATGGTGGCTTACACAGCATGCATTCTGTTTGTTTTATGGTTGAATGTGTGGGTAACATTTGTCATTATTGGTGGTGCCTTTGTTATTTTTATAACAGAGTTCAAGCGAAAGGCATTGGTGTTTAGGTCGAATCTATATTTAAATAACCTTAAGTTCTTTTTGTATATTACGCTTGGATTTTGGTCTGTTTTTTATATACGAAGCATGGATGAACAGTTCTTCGTCACCACAGGCTTAGTGTTTATGTTTGTGGCCATTTGGGCCACGGATGTATTTGCCTATTATGGAGGAAAACTATTTGGCAAACATCCCCTGAGTCCAATTAGCCCAAAAAAAACCATAGAGGGGACGGTTATTGGCATTGCAGCGGCCATGGTTTTTAGCTCCTTGTCGTTGTATATTATTGCTATTTTGCCTTATAGCAATGAGGTTCAAATGAATTTTTTTGTTATTCCGGCACTAGTAGCAGGTTTAATTGGGGCGATTGCTCAATTTGGGGATTTGTATGAATCGTTAATCAAACGCACCTACAAGGTAAAGGACTCCTCAAATTTATTGCCGGGGCATGGTGGCATTTTGGATCGGGCCGATAGTACATTGTTCGTTGCACCAATCATGGCTGTATTTCTTGAGATTTTAATGGGCATATTGCCGTGACTCGATTACAGACAGCCTCGTGGTTGGTATTGATTGGGGGATCCGTTTTAACCATTGGGGGGTTGCCATTGGCATTGTTTTTAGTGGTGGTGGGGTGTTTGGCATTTTATGAAGTCCAGCAAATGACAGAGCTTAAGTCACGCTGGTTAATGGTCCTTAATATGGTGGCTTATTCAGCCTGTATTTTGTTTTTTTGGGCTGCCGTGTGGGGCAATTATTGGTTAAGAAAGTGGATGAAGGTGCACTTTTCGTTTTTCACCTTAAAAAATCCAATAATATTTTGGTTGACCATTGGCACCATTGGGGGTGTTTTTTTAGTGTTTATCATTGAGTATGCTCGAAAATCATTAATGTTTCGGTCGCATTTACTGTTAAACAATGTGAAGTACTTTTTATACATCACCCTTGGTTTCTGGTCAGTTTTCTTTGTTCGAAGCCAACCGTACCCGCTTGACTTTTTTCCAGTTTTTTTTATGTTCATGGCCATTTGGGCATCGGATGTGTTTGCTTACTATGGAGGAAGACTATTTGGAAAGCGCCCACTTAGCCCAATTAGCCCTAAAAAAACCATCGAAGGTACAGTGGTTGGCATTGCTGTGGCCATGTGCATTGGGTTTATTTTTGGCTTGTATGCAGTCAAGCCAGTCTTTATAGCATGCGCAATTTTAGCAGTAGTGGCGGGTGCGATTGGTGCCATTGCGCAATTTGGAGATTTGTATGAATCATTGATTAAGCGCACCTACAATGTAAAGGATTCGTCCAATTTGCTGCCAGGGCATGGTGGCATTCTGGATCGAGCGGATAGTACACTATTTGTTGCCCCAATGATTGTGTTATTAATCTTGCTTTTGGACTACATGTGAAGACATTGGTTATTTTGGGCTCAACAGGGTCAATTGGTACTCAAGCGTTGGATGTTATTCGACATGTGCCAGGGGTTGAGTTAACTGGGTTAAGCGGGTTTTCAAACATGGCATTGCTTGCTGAGCAGGCGAATGAATTTACGCCACCCTACCTGGCGGTGCCGTCCGATGAAAAACGAACCGAGTTAATGGGCATGCTTCATTACTCGCCCACTGTTTTTGTTGGGGATGATGGCTTGATTGAATTGGTAACGGTGCCAATGGCCATTTTATTGGTAGCAATTGTTGGCACAGCTGCGCTTTCCCCAATGGTTGAAGCCATTCCAAGGGTGCCCCATATCGCCATTGCCAATAAGGAAGTATTGGTGGCTGCGGGTGGTATCATTATGGAGATGGTGAAGGAGCATGGCACCACACTTATTCCTGTTGATTCAGAACATTCAGCCTTGTTCCAATGTTTGGAAGCGGTGCAATTTAATCCCAATGCCATTAAGCATGTT
The DNA here is from genome assembly GCA_016779165.1 of Candidatus Margulisiibacteriota bacterium. GTDB lineage: Bacteria > Margulisbacteria > Marinamargulisbacteria > UBA817 > UBA817 > UBA817. Next base: position 21,968 of record JADHOE010000020.1, read on the forward strand.
ACCTTAACCGCATCTGGTGGTCCATTTTTTGGTAGGGATGCAAGCACATTTTCAAGCATTACTCCCAAGGATGCACTTAAGCATCCCAATTGGGACATGGGGGCAAAGATTAGCATTGATTCAGCCACTATGATGAACAAAGGCTTGGAAGTCATTGAGGCGCATCATTTATTTGGGTTGGACTTTGATGATATTCATGTGGTGGTTCACCCCAAGAGCATTGTGCATGCCTTGCTTGAAACGGTGGATGGGGCTATTTTGGCCCATATGGGCCGCCCAGACATGCGTTACCCCATTCAATACGCATTAACTTACCCGGATCGGGTACCGACCCCATTCAAACAGGCCCCGTTAACCCAACTGTCGGACCTGGCATTTTTTGAGCCCAATCGAACGGCTTTTCCATTGCTTGATTTGGCGATTGAATGTGGAAAAAAGGGCGGGGTGTATCCGGTGGTATTTAACGCCGCCAATGAAGTGGCCGTGCAACAGTTCTTAATGGAAAACTGTTCATTTTTGGATATTCACGCCATTATTGTAAGGTTTTTGAATCAGTTTTCAAACCGACATGTTCATACCATTGATGACATCATTGCTTTGGACCAAGAAGTGAAAATGACTCCCATGTTATCTTGACGTTGGCGTGAACCCTATATAATGTAAAGGCATAACAAGGGGGACAGCATGGACATTTTATTGGTTATTCAAGTTGTGTGTTTTGATCGGCCACGGTTGTTTGATGTTTGTCGGCGCAAGATTCAAAACGAAGCCGACATGTCGAAATGGCTCGCATCGTTCCCAGACACGGACCCGTTCCGAAGAGACGGCTTGGATCGATTTTCAAAACGCCACGAGGTGTTAAACGCCATGGACCGGCTTGATATTCATTGGATGAATGAAAATGACCCAATGTATCCCAGCTGTTTTTCTGCATTGCATGACCCCCCAATGGGGTTGTTTTACAAGGGCACAGGCAATTTAAATCCCCCCTTTTGTTGCGGTGTGGTGGGAACACGTCGGCCTTCGGTAATGGCGGAGCATCGCATTGCAGCAGTTATGGGTGCGCTCCAGCACCTCACAGTGGTATCTGGCGGTGCGTTGGGGATTGACGCCTTGGCACATGACGCCGCCCTTCGAAATGGAATGCCCACCATTGCGGTGCTAACGGGTGGCTTGGATATCATGACCCCAACAAGTAACCAGGGATTGTTTCAGCGGATCATTGAATCGGGGCTGGGCATGGTGGTATCGGAATGCCCTCCGGGGGTTCGGCCAAAGCCATATTATTTCCCGCAACGGAACCGATTAATTGCCGCATTGTCAAAAAAACTGATTGTTGTTGAGGCTGCAGAACGAAGTGGGGCATTGTTAACCGCCAATTTGGCCCTGAATTTGGGGCATGATATTGCGGCCATGGTGGGGGCGTTTAATTCACCGCAAAGCAAGGGGTGTTACAATTTAATGAATGATGGGGCTGAAGTCATAGGCAATACGGCTGATGCATTGCAATTTTTAGGTGCCCAACACCAAAAAAAAATCAGAAAAAAAAATAATAAAGGGACGCTTGGCAGCTCCTTATTTCCACATCTAAAATCAGATGGCCATGGTCTGCCCGATGCCTTGGCCCATTTTTTGGAGTTGGTGCCCACGGCACCCATTCATGTCGATGATTTGGCCGGTCACGCTAAACTAAGCATTGAGGTTGCAATTGAATATATTAGTGTCTTGGCGTTAAATGAAGATATTATGGTACTCCCAGGACAAATGGTGGTTCGACGTGGCTAATGCACGTGGCATTGACCCATGGTTTGATTCCCGAGGTTTGGCAATTACCAAAGCGGGGTTGGCGGGGCAGGGGGCCATTTCGCATTTGGCAACAATGAACCAAACCCATTCTGCCAATGTGGCAATGGTCGATATGCACAATCATTGTTGGTCATTGCATGTGGTTGGTATATCCCAGGGCAGGCTGGTAAAGCAGTTGGTGTCCGGTTCGCAGTTGGCGCCATACCCATACGCGCAATCATTGGCATGCTGCATGGTGGATGCCGATGCATTAATTACCACAACCCCCTCGGT
>JADHOE010000021.1 GCA_016779165.1 Candidatus Margulisiibacteriota bacterium
TTTTTAGCTGATCAGATGCCACTGTATGGTTGGCACCTGGGGGCAACCGAAACACATGATTAGTGCCAATGATTTCAGAATATTGAATACAAGATAAGGCATTAACTTCATCATTTTCTGTTAACGCAATTAAATACTGATACGCCCCCAACTGCAAATCCTCCATTACTCGCGGTGAAAAAACAGATGAGTGAATGGATTTTAGCCCATCAACACGTGAGTACTGCACGCGTTTTTTATTTGAATCAACAACTGTAACCTGAATGGTTTCGCAGGCATTAATAAGTCGAGCAATTGCCACCGATACTTTGTTTGCACCAACAATTAGCACCCCCATTTTATCGTTATCTTCAAGTTTAATTGATCGAATAAATGGATTTAAAGAAAACCCATAAATAACAACCGTAAAAATTAAAACTAAAAATGTGAGTGGCACCAATACGTCAGCATTAGGAACACCCAAATTCACCAAACGCAATGCGAATAACGATGCAATCGATGCAGTTACAATGCCTCTGGGGGCTATCCAAGCCATTAACAATCGTTCTTTCATTTTCAAAGGAGTTCGAATTAGAGATATAAATGTTGCCACAGGCCGAACAATAAAAATCAAACTAAGCAAATAAATAAAATGCGTTAAGTCAATGAGCGACATTAAGTCCGAAAAAATTAGTCTGGATGACAATACAATAAATAACGATGAAATTGCTAAAATACGAAGGTTCTCTTTAAATACGCGAATATGTTGCAACGATATCTGTTGTTGGTTGGCCAAAATAATACCCATTAATACAACGGTCAGCACACCAGAATCTGGCTGAACAAAATTTGACCCAATAAACGTGCTCATTACTATTGCAAGGGTTACCAATTCTTGTAAAAAATCAGGCACCCAAAGTCGCTTAAAACAAATAATAATCGTGCCGGCACCCACCAAACTGATAAACGTTGATACTGCCAAGGTTTTAATTAGTATTAGCAACGTCACTTTCAGTAAATGCTCCGTTGATATAAATACTGATTGGTACACCATAACAATTAATAATGTCCCAATAGGTGCAATTAAAATGCCTTCCCAGCGAATTAATGATGAAATTTTTGGACTAACTTTGATGTGACGAAGCAAAGGAATGATAACCGTTGGGCCTGTGATAACCATCAACGCAGAAAACATTAACGACAATTCGTACGAAAGTTTCAAAATGTAATGCGTGGATACAAACATTAACGAAATCGTGATTAGCGGTGCAAAAAGCACCAACCGAAACAATGAAACACCAATATTTTTTAAGTCTTTAATTCGAAGGTTTAAGCCGCCCTCAAAAACTATAACGGATACCAAAATTGAAACAAATGGATACAACATATCACCAAAAACATCATCAACATTGACGACCGATAAAACTGGCCCTGCCAAAAACCCTAAGAATAAAAGGACAATAATGGACGGTAGCCGAAATCGCCAAGCAACCCATTGCCCTGCGATACCCAACAGGGGAATTAATGCCAATGAAACAATGCCTGAATTCATGGTTATTGAAAGGTGACGTTAAAGTCCAACACCTGAAGCTTTCCCGAATTGCTCTTAAGTCCTGCTGTGTACCCCAATTCCTTAACTGTGCTCAAGGTTTGCTGAATGTTCTCATTTGATTTTGCATAAGATACAACCATTTCATTGGTGGCCTGATCAATACGAACATTCACCACTCCAGCCAGTTTTGAAACACTTTTTTCAATTTTACCTTTGCAACTGTCACAATACATACCTTGAATATTAAACTTGCGATCAACAGTCTCAATAGCAATCTGATCTTTCAATTCTTTTTCAGGCGTTTTTTTTGGCGGGTTTAATAAAATATCCTTGTAATAAATCGCCCCAAAAATCGTCATTATCGCAAATCCAATCGCATAAATCGTTTTCATATTTTTAAACATTTTACTCTCCCTATTAATTATGATATCAATTCCATGCTTGAAGTTCTATAAAAATTTACTTCACCATTTATTTCAACGTTAAAACCTTGATTTATTGCTTACCAACGCATACTATTATTTCAAGTCACTCCTCGGTAGCTCAGTGGCAGAGCAAGCGGCTGTTAACCGCTGGGTCGTAAGTTCGAATCTTACCCGGGGAGCCATTATATTCCTTTATAAACATAAAATAATTGAGTTTAAAAACACCCCGTATATTCTTGAGAATAGTATCGCAAACTGGTACTATGCCGACATGGCCTTTACCATTCCCAGAGGAACTCAAGATATTTTACCTGAAGATATCTCTAAATGGCATTTGATAGAAGAAACGGCTCGAAACCTATTTTCAGCCTACAACTTCAGCGAAATTAGAACGCCTATTTTTGAAAACACCGATGTATTTGCCAGGGGCATGGGCGAAAAATCCGAACTGTTTAATAAAGAAATGTACACCTTTCAAGATAAAGGTGGTCGTAGTTTAACGTTACGACCCGAAGGTACGGCTGCCGTAACAAGGGCAAACATCATGCACACATTGCACAAGAAAATGCACCCATTAAAACTCTATTACATCGGACCATTCTTTCGTTATGAGCGCCCGCAAGCCGGTCGGTTTCGTCAATTTCACCAAATTGGTGCTGAGTACATTGGTGAATCATCACCTTATGCAGACGCTGAAGTCATTGCCCTTGCTTACCATTTATTTGAATCGCTTGGTATCACAGATTTGAAGGTCCAAATCAATTCCGTTGGGTGCAATGTTGCTCGCCCGGTGATTGAGGAAATGGTGAAGCAATTTTTGTCCAATAATTTAACCCATTTACCCACACACATTCAGGAAAAATTTAATGACAATCCCCTGCGAATTTTAGACTCAAAAGACCCTGATGTTCATGCCTATATTGCAGGCATGCCAGACATCAAAGATGCCTTAACACAAGAATCAAAAGATCATTTTTTTAGCGTATTGCAACACCTAGATGAAATGAACATCCCCTATCAAGTATCCAATGTATTGGTTCGAGGCCTTGAATATTACACCGAAACAGTGTTCGAAATCATATCTGACCACCTGGGTGCGCAAAGCACCGTATGTGGTGGTGGTCGTTACAATAACTTAACCAAAGAATTGGGCGGCCCTGATATGCCCGCGTTTGGTTTTGGTTTCGGCATTGAACGAACAGTGATGCTCCTCGACCATATAAACAAAACCCTATCTAAATCCATCGACATATATTTTATTCCATTGGATACCCTTTCCAGGGACATGTTATTTTATGTCATGAATCGATTGCGCGGGAATAATATATCAGCTGAGATAGGCTATTCAGATCAATTAAAAGGCCAATTAAAAAAAGCAAACAAGTTGAATGCAAAGCGCGTGGTGATTGTTGGTGAGGAAGAACGGCAATCCAAACAGGCCCAATACAAGGATATGGTCAATCGAAGCCAGACAATAGTTCCCATTGATCAATTAATCGATGTTATTTTAAATGATTTTGCAGTAAATGAGCTGCCGTCCCATTAATGTTTCGTTTAATTCCTGCCATTGATATTTTAAATAAGCAACTGGTCCGATTAAAACAGGGCGACTATAATCAAGCCACATTTTATAGTCAGTCACCTGTTGAAATGGCCCATCATTACCAATCCATGGGATTCAACTACATTCACGTGGTTGATTTAAATGGTGCTAAAGATGGTGATTTGGTTAACTTAAGTACCATTCAACGTTTGGCTGAAATTCCCGACATACAAATTCAGGTTGGCGGTGGGGTTCGAACCCTAACACATGTGGATAAACTGGTTCAAGCTGGTGTAAGTGCCGTGATTATTGGGTCGTTATTTGTCCAGAATTTTAAGTTGGCCTGTAGCATTATTGAGGCATACCCAAACCAAATCATTGCTGGGCTTGATGTCCTAAATGGAAAATTAGCAACACATGGTTGGGTAAAAGATTCCAATATGCCCATCGAAGACATGATAAAAAAGTTGAGCAAGTTCCCACTTCATTCAATAGTATCAACAGACATATCAAAAGATGGTACATTTAACGGGCTCAACCTAGGCCTTTATGAACGCATATCAAAAATATCCAGCCACCCAATTATTGCATCAGGTGGTGTTGCGTCAGCAAACGACATTCGTCTATTGAAACAAATCAACCATGCAAGAATTAATGGCTGCATTGTAGGCAAAGCCATCATTGAAGGTCGAATATCTCAGCAAGATGTTATTGAATTAACATGAACATTTTATTGCTATTCGGACTCACCTTACTGGCAACTATTCTTATAAGCTTTATTTTTTTACGATTAAAGCTTCCTCAAGTGATTGGCTACCTAATTACTGGCATCATTTTAGGAATATCTGGCTTCAAATTATTTAATTGGGAATTATTAACTCAATTAAATATGCTCACATATTTTGCCTTGGCTATGATTGGGTTCACCATTGGTGGGGAGCTTCGTTGGGCCCGAATTAAGCGTTTTGGGGCATCCATTTTAATCATCACCTTCTTCGAATCCACATTTTCGTGCATTATTGTTTGCATTGGCGTTTATTTTTTAACCAAAAATATCCCGCTTGCCTTGCTATTGGGCGGGCTTGCATGCGCAACAGCTCCTGGCGGCACCACCAACGTAATCCAAGAATACAAAGCCAGGGGACAGTTAACATCAACGTTGTATGGAGTAGTAGGGGCGGATGATGCCTTTGCTATTATTTTATTTTCATTTTTATCGGGCATTTCAAAAGTATTAATCGGTGCATCAGAATCCTTGGATACATTAACCATCATTGCGCATATTATCTCCGACCTTGGGGGCGCAATATTTTTAGGCTTAATTTTAGGTTTCGTTTCATCCATTTGGATGCTCAATATCAAAAAAAGCGATGTCCGACACTTAATTACCTTGGTTTTAATATTCATATGTTCAGGGATGGCGGTTGCATTTGATGTGTCCATTATTTTATCCAGTATGATTATGGGAATTGTTATTGGAAACATTCACCCACACAGATCACGATCCTGCTTTGTATCCCTTCAGTTTATATCAACACCCTTGTACATGATGTTTTTTGTATTAATTGGTGCACGATTGGATACCAGCATTTTGCTTAATATGGGTGCCGTTGGGGTCATTTATTTTATTTTCCGATTATTTGGAAAGTACTTTGGCGCCTTTACCGGTGCCTACCTGGCAAATGTACCTAAAAAAGTACGTAAAAATATCGGGCTTTGTTTATTTTCTCAGGCAGGGGTTGCAATTGGTTTGGCCCTATCAACACAATTGGAATATGCATCCTATAATTTACAAGCGCAACAACTTGGAACATCCATTGTGACCATCATTACTGCCTCTACCTTAATATTTCAAATTGTAGGACCAATATTAACAAAATACGCATTGGCAAAAGCCAATGAAATACACAGGAGTTAAGATATGTTTGATAAATACTTTGGGTTTTTAAAGTCGCATGATGAGGAATCAATTATTCAATCATTGCTAGATCATGCAAAGATTGATTCAGAAGAATTGCATATTTTATCCCAAATGCTCACAGCATTACTGAAAAACGATACTTCGAAGATGGATGGAATGATTGAGCAAATCAATCGAATCAACGAAGAGAATCATAAACTGTTTGAAACCGTATCAGACCATATTGTTCAATCCAACTTTGACTTCCAAAAACAATACGACTTATTGCGAGTGCAACAACGCATTGATGGGGTATCTGAGTTAATTATTGCAACAGCAAAACGTATCATGATTGCAAAAAATATTGAAACAAACATTCCAACTCAATTAACACCGTACTTCAACACTTTATGTGAATTGGTCTTAAACTCTCAAGACCTATTCATTAAAACCATCCAAAAGTTTCAAGTCTCTCGAAAGGATGCCCTAAAGCTCATCCATCAGGTAGAAGAACAAGAAAACTTTGTGGACAATGCCAGAGCAGAGTCGTTAGAGGTTCTATTTAGACTTGCCAACGATAACCAACTTAAGCTCGGGGACTGCCTAGCCATAGAGGGCATCATTGAGTATTTAGAAGACATTTCAGATGCCATAACATCTGCATGTAAATCCCTGGATTGGTTACTAATTAATTAAATTTCCTGAACGACTTCAACAACTTCAGGAATTTCAGATTTCAAACGATTTTCAATTCCCATTTTTAGTGTCATTGTGGATGAAGGGCAGGTGCTGCATGCTCCTTGAAGATGAAGGGTTACAATCCCATTTTCAAAACTTCGCAATTCAACATCGCCCCCATCCATTGCAATCGCAGGTCGAATTTCATCATCAAGAATTTGCCTAATTTTAACTTCAATGTCAGATGACGATTCGTTCTTTTTTCGTTTAATTGCATCCACAAACTCTAGATTTATTACTAATTCATCATTCTCTAAATGGGAAACAATGCAATCTCGAATGGGCTCAAGCAATGATTCCCACTGGGCAGCCTGAGATTTAGTAACAGAAATAAAGTTAAACCCAATCATCACAATATCAATGCCGTCAATTTCAAACAATTTTTTGGCCATTGGTGACTCATCCATATGATCGCTACTTTTTTGAAATTCAACAGTACCTGATTCAAAAAAATGCATGTTTGGCAAAAACTTAACAGCATTTGGATTAGGTGTTGGACTTGCAGATAATTGAACATGTTTTTTTGACATTAATACACTCCTATTCTGTTGACACGTTGGTCGACGTTTGGTTAATAGCGGCCTCAAGGGCTCTCCAAATAAGTGTTGCACATTTTACACGAATTGGAAAATCCTTTACTGACTCAAATATCGTTAAATGACCAAGTAAATGGCCAGCATCGTGTTCTGATATTTCTTCGGTTAACATCGTAATAAACTGATCTTTTAATTCAATTACGTGATGCACATGTTGCCCAATTATTGCTTGCGTCATCATCGATGATACAGATTTTGAAATTGCGCACCCCTCCCCCTTAAAACCGACCTCCTGAACAATATCTTTTTCGATTCTTAAATATAATTGGTACTCATCACCACACAAGGGATTTACACCACGTGCAACGTGAGTGGGGTTTTCAATTAATTTAAAATTTCTAGGGTTTTTATTATGATCCAACAACACCTGCTGATATAACTTTTTAATATTCTTTTGCACTAGCCAAACACCTCCAACACAGCTTGCAATGCTCGTAAAAAAGCATGAACATCGTCTTCATTATTATATACACCAAATGACACTCTGGCCGTTGCCGGAACACCATAGCGAATCATGGTGGGTTGTGAGCAATGATGCCCAACACGGATTGCAATGTTTTCGGAATCTAAAATGGACCCAATATCATGGGGGTGAATGCCGTCAATCGTAAATGAAACTGCTGAGGATCTCTGTTTTGCATTTCCAATAATTCGAACATTTTTTATTGAACGTAGCTCACCAATTACCAGTTCAACCAAATGGGTTTCTTTTTCTTTAACGGCATTAAAATCGAGTGATTGCATAAAATCAACGGCAGCATGAAGCCCAATCACCTGTGCAATGGGGGGTGTCCCAGCTTCGAATCTTAATGGTGCAGGAGCAAATGTGGTCTGCTCTTTTTTAACGGTTTCAATCATATCTCCACCAAATAATATGGGCTGCATTTTATCCAACATCCGATCCGAAATATAACATACCCCAATACCAGTTGGCCCATAAAGTTTGTGACCAGAAAAACAATAAAAATCAGGATCAAGAGTCACCATATCAATGGGTTCATGGGCAATTGCCTGCGCCCCATCAATCAAGACTGGAATACCGTTTTCTTTAGCAATTGCTGTAATCTCATGAACTGGAAAAATACTACCAAGAACGTTGGAGATATGGGCCATGGCAATTAGTTTTGTTTTTTTAGTGATTAATGACGAAAACACGTCAATGTCAATTTCACCTGAGTCAGTGACTGGCACAAACTTTAAGTGGGCACCCTTACGCTGTGCCACCTGTTGCCATGGAACAATGTTTGCATGATGCTCCACTTCCGTTATTAAAATCTCGTCACCTTCTTTTACATAATGACATGCATACCCAAACGCAACCAAATTAATGCTGTGTGTGGTTCCTGTTGTAAATACAACATTTCGAGAAGATGGTGCATTGATGAACGACTGAATAGCCATTCTTGCAGCATTGTATCTCCGGGTTGATGCGACACTTAGTTCATACACCCCCCGATGCACAGTGCCATATTCAGATGAATAATAATTAGAGATTGCATCAATAACATGTGTTGGTTTTTGGGTCGTTGCTGCTGAGTCCAAATAAACCAAGTCTGGGTACGATTCAAAAATTGGAAAATCAGACTTTTTGTTCATCAAAATCAAACAACACAGATGTTGGCTTGAATGGTTCAAATTGAGGATGATTAAATGCCTCTAAAATAAACGCATGCAGTATCATTCGTTTGCTTTCTTCCTCACCCAAGCCTCGACTCATTAAATAAAAAAGCGCCTCTTGATTTAAGTCACCCGTTGTTGAGCCATGGGTACATGAAACATCATCAGCATCAATAAACAACTGTGGACGGGAATATACTGTGGCAACTTCATCCAACACTATATTTTGGTTCAACTGATACGATTCAATGTTTTGAGCATGTTTTTTTACAGATACTTTCCCATTGTACTCAAATAATGCATCGTCTTGATTGACTGACTTAAATAACTGGTGTGATTCTGTATTAGCAACATTATGGTGAACGTGGGTGTTGTAAAACAACTCTTGTTTTGGATGATTTAGGCCAATACCATGCAATCGTGCAGTTGCAGATTCACCCTCTATAAATACCTCAGTATCAAAACGGGAATGGGTTGAGAAAAATGATTGATTTAACCCATAAAAATGGCAATCTGCCTGCACCCATGCTTTTGAAAATTCCAAAATTTTCCCATCATTTTTTTGATTTTGATCATGAATTATTACGTTGCTTTGATTATTAACACTAACTGTACAATAGCTAAAAAGTAACGCGTTTTTCGGGGCAATAAATGTCCGATTAAAGGTAACCGTTGATTCATGTGCAACAATATTAAAGCAGTGGCAAGCAAAGGTATTTTCAGTTGCCTCTTGTATAATATGAATGGTTGATTCACAATTTGAAATGTCCAGCTGAATGGTTTCAGCCGACTGCTGGATCATCTGTATTAGTCCATTAGATGATGCTGCTACATGCTTGTCTTTTTTTGATAATGAGGCCCCATCTGGTAAATGATAGGACACCAATTGATTATGTTTAAAATGCAAATAAAAGCCATCTCTTTTTGATGGCTCATCTTCTACATATTGGGGCAACTGATACGTGCCATGGAACACTGCGTCTAAATCATAGTTAACCCAATCCTCATCCTTTCGATTAGGGAAGGCACTTTCAAATTTTTTTACAATATCCGTTAATGCATGTTCTTTGGTTTGATCCATCATCATTCTACGATTTCAATTTAACCAAATGATCATAGCCTTTTTGATCAAGTTCAATGGCAAGCTCTTTTGGTCCAGATTCCACAATTTTTCCATCCATCATTATGTGAACAACATCCGGCTCAATGTAATTTAGAATACGTTGGTAATGGGTGATAATTAAGAACGAATTATTCTCATTTTTTAATTGATTAATGGCCTCAGATACCTGCTTTAACGCATCAATATCCAATCCGGAATCTGTTTCATCAAGAATTGCAACCGATGGCTCTAAAACGGCCAACTGTAAAATTTCATTTCTCTTTTTTTCACCACCTGAAAACCCAGAGTTCAAATCACGATCCAAAAATTCTTCGGGGATGTTCAATTCATTTGTCTTTTTAAGCAAAATATCTTGGAAGGCCAATGGATCAGCCTCAGGCAGCCCATTATGTTTTTGTCTTGAATTGTAGGCCATGCGTAAAAACTCAGCATTGTTGACACCCGGGATTTCAACGGGGTACTGAAATGCTAGGAATAGCCCCAATAAGGACCGCTTCGTGGCATCATAGTCTGAAATATCTTCGCCGTTAAATCGAATATTACCACTGGTGATCTCATAATTCTCATCTCCTGCGATAACCTTGGATAGTGTGGACTTTCCAGATCCATTTGGCCCCATGATGGCATGCACTTTCCCCTTTTCCAAAGTAAGGGAAAACCCTTTGAGGATGTCTAAGTCTTCATCCGCACATTTCACATATAAATCATTAATTTCTAACATCGTTTTCTCCTTTTAACCCACTGAATGTTCCAGTTGAACACTTAGCAATTGATTGGCTTCTAATGCAAACTCATCCGGTAATTTTTCAAACACATTTTTACAAAAACCACTGACAATTGCAGCAAGCGCATCATCAAGGGATATGCCACGGCTCATTAAATAAAACAATTGGTCCTCACCCACCTTTGAAGTCGATGCTTCATGCTCACAAACCGCTGTTTTATTCTTTATGAGAATGGTTGGAATGGTGTTTGCAATGCAGGCATCACCAATTAGCATTGAGTCGCATTGAGTATAGTTTCTTGCATTTTTAGCAGATTTATTCATCTGAACCAAACCGCGATAGGTATTATTGGATGTACCTGCAGATATTCCTTTGGATATAATGGTACTCTTCGTATTTTTTCCAATATGAATCATTTTCGTACCAGTATCCGCTTGCTGGAAATGGTTTGTTAATGCAACAGAGTAAAACTCACCCACTGATGATTCACCAATAAGAACGCAACTTGGGTACTTCCATGTAATTGCTGAACCTGTTTCAATTTGAGTCCATGAAATTTTTGAACGATCACCCAAACACTTTCCACGTTTGGTAACAAAATTATAAATACCACCCTGCCCTGTTTTTTTGTCGCCAGGGTACCAATTTTGCACAGTTGAATATTTAATTTCTGCATCCTCAAGGGCGACCAATTCAACCACAGCAGCGTGCAATTGGTTGGAGTCAAATTTTGGTGCTGTGCACCCCTCTAAATACGACACCGTCGCTTTGTCTTCACATATAATTAGCGTACGCTCGAACTGTCCAGTGTTTTCTTCATTGATTCTAAAGTAAGTTGATAACTCCATTGGGCAGGAAACGCCCTTGGGCACATAAACAAACGACCCGTCAGTAAAAACAGCTGAATTTAAACATGCAAAAAAGTTATCCGTAAAGGGGACAACCGATCCCAAGTACTCCTTCACTAAATCCGGATAATCAATAATGGCCTCCGATATGGAACAGAATATAACCCCATGCTGCTTAAGTTTTTCCTTATATGTTGTAGCAACAGAAACACTATCAAAAACCGCATCAACAGCAACACCAGCCAACTGCTTTTGCTCAAATAAAGGAATGCCTAACTTTTCAAATGTTCGTCTTAACTCTGGATCTATATCATCCAAACTTTTGGGTTTTTCTGCTAAGGATTTTGGTGCAGCGAAATAATGAACATCTTGGTAATCCAAGTTTGGATATACAGATGTTGCCCAATGAGGTTCTTCCATTTTTTTCCAATGCTCAAATGCTTTGAGTCGAAATTCCAACATGTAATCAGGCTCATTTTTTTTTGCTGATAATTTGCGGATAACCGTTTCATTTAACCCTTTAGGAAATTTTTCAGTTTCAACGTCTGTTTTAAACCCAAACTCGTAGTCTTTTTCTACAATCGATTCGATGGTTTTATCGTGGTCTTGAAATGTCATGCTTTTAATCCTTACCCTTCTAAACGATGTTAGATAGAGTATACCCTAAAACCATTTAGCAACCAATAGGTTCACGGCATTATGGTTCGGGGATTTACCTTGTGTTGTTCAATAAATCAAAATATAATAATTTCATGAAGCACAAAGGCAAAGTTGCATTAATTACGGGTGCATCTCGTGGAATTGGACGATCAATTGCCTTAAGGTTAGCCTCTGAAGGGGCTGAAGTGATTTTAAATTACCGCCGAAGCAAAACCGAATGCGAATCTGTGTTGGAGGAGATTGCTGATATGGGTGGCTCTGCCATTGCCATTCGTGCCGACGTTGGAAATGAAAATAAAACCCAGGCCATGTTTGAAATCATTAAAGATCGCTACCAAACCATTGACATTTTAATTGCAAATGCATCATTTGGCATACCTGGAAACATTCTTGATGCCACAAATCGATATTGGGATGTGACATTCAATGCAACTGCAAGAAGCATATTTCATTGTGCCTTAGAGGCCTCAAAGCTTATGCCAACCGGGGGAAATATAGTAACCGTGACCAGTTATGGTGGGCAGCGAGTACTTGAAGGGTATGGGGTTGTTGGCCCCGCAAAGGCCGCAGTGGAAGGTTTAACGCGATCACTATCTGTTGAATTGGCAAAAAAAAATATTGTCGTGAATGGTGTCATGCCAGGAATTACTGATACCAAATCATTTCGGGCCATTAACTCTGCTGATGACATTATTGAATCTGTACAACAACAAACCCCCATGGGTCGCCTTGTAACACCTGAAGATGTGGCCAATGTGGTGAACTTTTTATGTACACCAGAAGCATCCATGATTGTTGGTCAATTCATCATCATTGATGGTGGCGCCTTCATTATGGGATAGCCATGGCATCGATTATTCCCATTGCTGTTACATTCCTGTTGATGTTGGGCCCATACGTTCACGCAAATATGCACGGCCACGGGCGAATGATTCCAAAAGAGCACTACCTTACATTTGAGACCTACCAAAAGTCATTGACTGAGACGCCAGAAAAGACATCCTTAATTGCAAATGCAAATTGGGTTGCACTAACATTTTCTGAACCATTAATCGGCAAATTTGAAGTTAATAATGACGCAATTTTATCCATATCTCAATTTAGTGGGGACATTGGATCCGCTAAAGCGAATGTCAACCGTTGGCGAAAACAATTGGGCTTGGCACCAATTGAAAAGACGATGAAGGCATTGCCAACCATGAAGTTTGGTAGCGTAACAGGTAACGTCGTTCGACTAAAAAATAAAAACCAGCATATGTTGGTTGTTTGGATAACCGTCAATAATTATCATTTTTTTAACAAGGTCATATCACGTAAAAAAATCAATGAGGATGAGATTTTCTCATTCATTGAAAGTCAACCCTGGGCGAGTTTATGATACCCATTATACGAAAGTTAGGGCATATCAGACTGACCATCTTTCTTTTATTTAAATTGTTTTTTTTAATTCTATTTGCAACGTTTGCCCAGGTTGATCGGGGCATTTTTTTGGCAAACAAATTGTACTTCACCTCATGGTTTGTTTGGGGCAATGGATTCCCAATCTTTTTTGGGGGGTATACAATAGGTGCCTTATTGGTTATAAACTTGTTGTGCTCACATAGTACAAAATTCAAAAAATCCCGTGCTTACATTGGAATTTTCTTCATTCATTTTGGATTGGTTTTGCTTATTATTGGTGCTGGATTAACCAGCTTTTTTGGACAAGAAATGCAAATTGCAATTAAAGAAGGAGAATCAAAAAATTATTTGGATTTTCCCAGCCAATTTAACGTTGTGATTATTGATGCATCCGAATCGTCTCATGATATGTTGTATGAATATGAGATAGACGACTTAAAGCAAGGCATAAATTTTAAAGGGTCAAAAATTAAATTAATGCATTTATCGCCAAATGCCATTATTAATCAACGAGGAATTGACAATCTTTCCTACAACCAACTGGGTCAAACCTACAAATTAATTTCAATGCCTAAAACATATAAAATGACTGAACGAAATGTGCCGGGCATTAAGCTATCCATAAGCAATGAAAAAGGGTCCAATTTGTACATGTTATGGGGTGGTTCATCAATTTATCAAAGCGCAGAAATTAATAATAAATCGTACCTAATAAAATTACGACCAAAACGAGAGTATTTGGATTTCTCATTGAATTTATTGGACTTCCAGCGTCACACATACCAACAATCAAATACAGTTGAACGTTTTAAATCAATGATTGAGGTTGTTACCAATGAGGGCCGAATCCCATTCACCATTCAGATGAATGACCCGCTTAGGTATTCTGGCTACACATTTTTTCAATCAAGTTTTACAGAGGATGAAACAACATCGGTGTTTCAAGTGGTAAAAAATCCATCTTGGATTATGCCCTACCTGTCATCTGTGATTATTGTTAGCGGATTGTTCATTCAAATGTTAAGTTCAATGAGAAAAAAGCATGATTAAACGCATTTCATTTTTTATTTTTTTAGGAATTCTTGTATTTAAAACCATGCATGTTCCAACAACCATCGATTGGTCAATTGGACGATTGCCGGTGCTGCATGACGGCCGGGTAAAGCCATTTGATACCTTAGCTCGTCATTATTTGCTTCAAATTCAAGGGCGCTTACGTGTTCCTAGCAATGCAAGCCCAACAGAATGGCTGTTTTCCATGATGACAAGAGAATCAGCATTTAAGTCCGATAATATTATTTTAGTTGAACACCCAAAATTGTTTGACGCCATTGATAATCGATTTCATAAACAAAAATTCAGGGTGTCAGAGCTGTTTCTAAGTCAGCATATTGAACGAATTAAACCGTTAATTTCGTCAGCCATGCTTTTGGAAAAAGAACAGCGAACACCGATTCAAAACTCAGCATTGCAGGTGTTTAATCGTTATCAAGCAATGCAAAATTTGAGAACTCAGTTTTTCCCTTACAATAATGGATCGCAACTTGGTTTTTGGAATCATATGCTAGAACTCTCTCAATCCATGGATAAAAAAGACATCCAATCATCACCAAAACTCCAACCCTTTTTAGAAAAATACAATGAATTGGCGTCTTTAAATTCCAGCACATACTTTATTTTTGGAGACCAGTGGGTGACGATTCCAGAGGCTGCTTTGGATCAAACTCAAACGCACCAGATACTGCTTGAAAATTACCTTTTACTGTCCGATGCCTTCAATCAATACATAACCAACGAATCGTCACCTGAGCCACACAAGACCCAAATATCGGCATATTCAGATGGCATTAATCACTTGTTTTACCAGACAAACAAATGGCAATCCATTTTGGTTAATTTAGAATTTTTATTTAATTTCTTAAACCCGTTTAGTGTTGCTATGGTCCTGTATGGACTAATAATTATGATGGTATTTCTTAGTCGGTTTACCCGTTTTTTAACAGCAAACACTATTATTCAAACCACATGGGGACTGGCATTATCCTTTCATTTATTTGGACTTATTGCTCGAATCATTATTCTCATGCGACCACCCGTTATTAACCTATACTCATCTGCAATTTTTGTGGCCTTCATATCATCGGCTATTGGATTCTTTATGTATAAAAAAACCCGTGCGTTATTCTATGCTGGGTATGTATCAACATTATCTGCACTGAGCTTGATTGTTGCTTATCATTTATCGTTATCTGGCGACACAATGGAGGTCATGCAAGCTGTTCTTAACTCAAACTTTTGGTTGGCCACCCACGTGGTTACAATAACCATTGGATACGCGATCATCTTTATGGCTGGTTTTTTTGCCATTTCCTATGTATTGATTGGCACGTTAACAACCATAATGACACCTGAATTTGAACAACGACTCGTGCGTACGGTGCATGTTTTTTTATTAATTTCATTATTCTTTAATTTACTTGGCACGGTTTTGGGAGGCATTTGGGCAGATCAATCCTGGGGCCGATTTTGGGGATGGGATCCAAAAGAAAATGGGGCCATTCTTATTGTTATTTGGACAGCCATCATATTGCATATGAAATGGGGAAAATTAATAAAAGTGCGTGGTCTAATGAATCTAACCATTGGCTCAAATATGGTCACCATGTGGTCGTGGAAAGGTACCAACATGCTTGGTATTGGTCTTCATTCTTATGGCTTTACGGAATCAACTTTTTACTGGCTTATGATGTTTTTTGCATCTCAAATCACAATAATGGCGCTTGGGTGCCTGCCATACCGCTATTGGCGAAGCTTCCTGAAGTAGCCATGCCAGATGCCCAATTAACATCCGCCCTCTCTCATTTTTCAACTCATTTTAATGGCTATATCGATGATCTAATGGCATGTTTAAAAATCCCAAGCATTAGTGCCTTACCAGCACATCAATCAGACATGGTCAATTGCGCCAACCATTTGGCTTCACACATAACAGCCATTGGGCTTAAAAACGTTCAACTACTAAATCATAATGATCATCCATCCATGGTGTATGCCGACTACATTGTTGATTCAAAAAAACCAACCCTTTTATTTTATGGCCATTATGATGTCCAACCTGTTGATCCACTGGACAAATGGGAATCTCCACCTTTTGAACCTGAGATACGTCATGATGCCATATATGCTCGGGGCGCCTCCGATAACAAAGGCATGTTTTATGCCCAGTTAAAGGCACTAGAATCTTACTTAAAAACCTCTGGCACATTACCCATAAACGTTAAGGTCATTATTGAAGGCGAAGAAGAAGTTGGGTCAAAAGGCCTTGTTTCTGGGTTAACCAAATTCAAAGATTTGTTAAAGCATGATGCCTTGGTGGTATCTGACTCGCCCATGTTTTCAGAATCCCAAGCATCAATTTGCACTGGATTTCGTGGCTTAATTTATTTGGAATGCCATGTTAATGCAATGAATCATGATGTTCATTCAGGCCAAATGGGTGGTGGGGTTCCGAATGTCATTCACTATTGTTCGCAATGCATTGCATCAATGAAAGACCCAAAAACAAACATAATTTTAATTCCAGGATTTTATGATGACGTTTTAGCCCATCCCCCATTTAATGCAACAGAACCAGTTGCTTTAGCACATTTAAGCCAACTGGATGACCATTATCGCTTATCAGACCATGCCAACAATGCATTTTTTGATAACATTTGGTACCGCCCCACCCTTGATTGCAATGGCATTTCTTCAGGTTACATCAATGAAGGCTCCAAAACAGTGATTCCAAATACAGCAATGTTTAAACTATCCTGCCGATTGGTACCTAATCAAGACCCTAAAACAATCATCCAATTGGTATCGGGGTACATTCAAGATTTTTTTCCTTCGTCCTTTAACGTTCGTGTAACGTCACTAGGCCCCTTAGCAAAAGCTGCACATGTTGATGAAAAAAACCCCTACATTCAAGCGGCTATTCAATCCCTTGAAACAACGCATAAAATGCCCATTCTATGCCATGGGGAAGGTGGGTCAGTTCCAATATTGGCCGAGTTTCAAGACCAATTTAATACGCCACTTGTTCTTATTGGCTTGAATGCACCCAACGATAATATCCATGCACCAAATGAACGGTTCCGAGTATCTCATTACAAAAATGCGATTGAAACTTACATCCGTTACTTATACCAAATCGATCATTCCCAACTCAATCAGTGAATGCGTTTATTATCAAAATCCAACTATTTGCGAGGAATACAATGTAAAAAAGCCCTTTGGTTAAAGATTCATGAACCCGACCATTTTTTTCAAGACAATAATCCCCTATTTAAACAAGGACATGATGTAACAGCAGCTTCACACCATCGATTTAATGCCACAATGGTTGATATGAATCTACCATTTATGGAACGATTATCGGTATCAAAACAATGGATAGATGAGAAAAAAGGAATGTTTGAAGGCGCCTTTTTATATGATCAATGTTTCTGTATGGTTGATGCTCTTATTTATCAAGACGGTGGATGGAATTTAATTGAAGTAAAAAGTTCAGCCCAATTAAAGCCTGTGCACATTGATGATGCCGCGTTCCAATATTACATCTTGCATCATCTTAATATTAAAATAAACCACGTTTACATTTGCCATTTAAATACAAGCTACTGCCGACAAGGTGCATTGGATTACATAGACCTATTTACCCTTCATGATGTCACCAACGATGTTAAAGACATGCAACCCATCGTAAAAAAAAATACCCATGAACTCAAATCACTTTCA
The DNA here is from genome assembly GCA_016779165.1 of Candidatus Margulisiibacteriota bacterium. Lineage (GTDB taxonomy): Bacteria > Margulisbacteria > Marinamargulisbacteria > UBA817 > UBA817 > UBA817. Next base: position 17,887 of record JADHOE010000021.1, read on the forward strand.
AAACAAAATCAACCGCAACACCCAATAGGCCCGCACTGTTTTAAACCTTACACATGCCACGCAAAACCCCATTGTTGGTCACCAATTACAAAAGGATCCATATTCGAAATGGCCAGGCTTTCAAAAGAAAAAAAATTCAACTATTTTTTTCAAGGCACTTGTTCAATAAGTGACATGAATGCATCACAAGTTCAAAACCATTTTCAAAAAATACAAGTATCCTGCGAACAGGAAGCATTGGACTATTTAAATTATGAGGCACTTGACACATTTATTAAACAAATTGTCTATCCAATATCATACATCGACTTTGAATGCGTTCAACTTCCAATTCCCCCATTTGAACTTATGCGGCCATACGATCAACTGCCAATTCAATATTCCATCCATATTGATGACGGCAATGCCATCCGTCATAAGTCATACCTTGCACCTTATGGCAACGACCCTCGTGAAACCATCTTCGTTCAATTTATTGAAGATTTGCCACGCAAGGGAAGCATTATTGTCTACAATGCGTTATCAGAAAAGCGAATCATAAGTGATTGCCTTAACCAAAAATTAACAATCAATGCAACCACTATAGGAAATATTCTAAATCGTATGATTGATCTTGAAACACCATTTAAAAAACCCATGATTTATTTAAGAGAAATGCGTGGAAAAACATCATTAAAACATGTACTTCCAGCCCTAATTCCATCACAATCATACGAACAACTTCAAATTAAAAGTGGCGGTGGTATCAATGCAATGTATGCCAAAACAGGTGATTCAAATAAAGCCAAACATGCAATAGATGCCCTTAACGAGTACTGCGCAACAGATACCCTAGGGATGCACCTCATATTAGAGTCACTTAAACGTATTTTAAACCACTAAGGAATCTCGTTATTTTGAATGCTGTCTGGAAGCCCCATATCGCTTATTTCATCTTGATCTTCCAATAACTGATTTAAATATTCATTTAAGCTCATTAATGTGTAATCAACTTCATTGTATTTGGTATCAATCCAGCGACGAATAAATCGCTCAATATTATTAGAAATAATAGCAAATCGCTTAATTTGAAGCACACCACGACTTTGATAACTGGAAATTTTATAAACCCAAACCCCCTGAGCCGCCTTCTTTGACTCGGTGATACGTACTTCAATTAAAGATTTCGGAATGTATTGTGAAATTTCATACGTCACCGATTGACCATACGGGTAAAACTCCCGCCATTTTGTAAAGCCTTTGTCATTAACACCCAACATCTCCACAGATTTCAATTGTGGTTTCCAAAGCTGGTAACTCTCAATGTCCATTAGTGCTGTCCAAATCAAATCCTGACTTGCGTCAAATGATTTTGATTGCGCAATTGAGCTTCTTTCGGGTAGAGTGCCACCTAAAAAGTACGCCACACCTATACCAACCATTAAGGATATCAATATAAACGAAATAAAATAAATGAAGCCTTTCAAATAACGCATACCTTAAGTCTACTACATTTTCTCAGGTGTTGATATTCCCAAAATTCCAGAACAATGCTGAATAACCTTCTGAACAGCACTTAATATTGCTATCCGGTGAGGGGTAATTGCATCATCAACAATCACTGGGCATTTTTGATAAAACGAATGAAATAATGATGCAAGCTCATGTAGGTACTGAGGCAATTTATACGGCTCTAACGAATTTGACGCATCAAGAAGCACATCATAGTAGCGGCACACATGAACCATCAATTTTCGATCGGCATCATTTATGGCAGTATGCGCCCCTTCAGGAAGACCCTCACACTTTTTTTGCAACGAGCAAATTCTGGCGTGGGCATATTGAATGTAATACACAGGGTTATCCATAGACGTCATGGTCGCTTTTGTCATATCAAAATCCAAGGGAAGGTCAGGACGTTTTTCCACCAAGAAATACCGTGTAGCATCTACACCTATCTCATGAATCACGTCATCTAACTCGATCAAGTTCCCTGTTCGTTTGGACATTTTAATTGGTTCGCCATCTTTAAATAAGTTCACCAATTGGCCAAGAATAACAGAAAAAGTTACAGACTCTTTCTTAGCCAGAATGGCCGCACGAATACGCTCAATATAGCCATGATGATCCGCTCCCCAAATGTTAATGATATGATCATATTTTCGATTAATTTTATTAAGATGGTACACAATGTCGCATGCAAAATACGTTAAGTCACCATTGTCTTTTTGAAGAACACGGTCTTTATCATCATTATAATCAGTCGTCTTAAACCAAACGGCACCATCTTTTTTATATATCAAATCCGGGTATTCATCCTGAATAATTTGAATGATATCAGACTGATGCAATGTGCTTTCTTTAAACCACCTGTCAAATTTACAATCCAAAGTTTCCAATGACTGTCGATGGCACTCAATGACATAATCAATGCTCGTTACATCATCTGGCTTTTCAGCGACAACGGTATCAATAAAAGGTCCCCCATATCCATTTTCTGGAATTGACTGGCCATTTTTTATTGCATGGATGCTGGCCTCAAATGTTTTCACTTGATTTCCAGCATCGTTAACATAAAACTCATTCTTAACGTTACCACCAACAGCCTGGAGCAATCGATACAATACATCACCAATCACTGCCCATCGGCCATGCCCAATATGCAATGGACCAGTGGGATTTGCCGATACATATTCAAGTAAAATGGAGGGATCTTTATCCCATTTAGGTGACGATAACATGAATTCTGACATGTATTTTATTAAGTAATTATCGTCAACTTTAATGTTAATAAAACCAGACAATTGAGAAATATGAAGCACATCAGATGTTTGGGTTAATTGCTGAACGACCTCATCAGCAATGAGCATTGGATTCTTTTTTTGAATTTTTGATAATTTAAACGCTATATTTAGAGCAAAGTCACCGTGTTCATATCGGGGAATACTTAACTCAATGAGTGATTGATCTAAATCAGATAAATGCGTTGAAATAGTGGTTTCAATTGCATGTCGAAAAGACATTATATTTTAGACGTTTTATATAAAATTGATACTAACTCAGCATTGGACACCACTTTTTTAGGAAACAATTGCGGTGCCTTATCAATAATTTTATAATAATAGGCTTTCTTCAAGCTATCATTGGCCCAAGTGTATTTGGAAATATCTGAATAAGGTAACTGAATGTCCTTGTATGCGTCAGAATCAGGCAATAACCGGGAGGCAACAATAATTGCTTGTATTTTTGTCACGGTTGTATCCGGTGAAAATAAAGAATTAGAAATGCCCTTAAATACCTTATTCGACACAACATTCTGAATGTATTTAAAATCTTTACTTGACTCTTGTATATCTGTAAACCGGTTTGGTTGAATATTGCGTGGCGATAAGCCCTTAATTCTAACAATATAACGTGCCATTTCAGCACGCGTCATTTTTTTGTTAGGGTAAAACTTATCCGTATTATCTAACTTGCCACTTAATTTTAATTCATTAGCAATTGCCTTAATCCAATGGTTGGTTAAATCACTGAAGGGCTGTATTTCGGAATCCTTGGATGAAACTATTGCTGGTTCTTCCTTATCAATTTGAGAAACTTTTGGCTGCCCTAACTCTTTAACAATCGTTTGATCCGTAAATGAAAAATATACACTGAACTGATTTTTAGGTATTTTTGCAACATAATTACCTTGATCATCAGGAATAATTTTTCTCCAATTCAATACAAATGGTCGAGCAGGTGTAACAATTCCTACAATTTCTTTGCTTGTCTTAGATGTTTCGTAAACGGAATTAATAGTTAAATCTATTGGTTCACGAGAAATAATGTTCATATTGTTTATGGATTGTTCAAATACAAGGTCTCCGGTGTAATCAAAACTAAGTTGTTTAAGAATGTATTCATTTAGTTCAGGAACTCGGGATGCATATTTCACAAATGTAGCGGCGTCAATTGGTTTTTTTAGGTCGGACAATTCATTTTTTGAAATTATTTTTTTATCAAGCCCAATGCGTAAGTAATCATAAAACCAACGTGATTTAAACTCATTAATTTCAGGATACTCAATAGTGCTGGGTTCATAATCAAGCGCACGGGAAATTCCAGCCAAAAGGAATAGGTTTGTCACTGTGCCATTGGGGTTGAACTGCCCCTGCGAGTTTAACGATAAAATACCAGCATCTACTGTCTCTTGAATGTCGTTACGATAGGTACCAAGGTCGTCAACATTTGAAATAGATCGGGTCTGATTGGTTGGTTTGGAACGAATACGGTTAAGAAAATACGCCAACTCTTTTTTTTGAAATGTATTTGAAAGCGCATTTCTCTTAATATAATCAGAAGCAAAGGATGTATTGATGAATGCCAATTCTTTTTGAGATAAAAC
>JADHOE010000022.1 GCA_016779165.1 Candidatus Margulisiibacteriota bacterium
GAATTGATGAGTATGCTGGTCAGCGTACTGCCATTCAATCCCAATCTGTTGACAACCCATCCATTCAATTGAACTACCATGACTCCAGAAATGACCTCGACATGACAATGGCGGATTTTGGGTCATTAAACACGGCAATTGGTACCCAAAATCGCAATGATATATCAGTCTTGATTCATTCTGACGATGTGCCACAAATTGATATTCGATCAACTGAACGGTCTGCATTTATTGTTCAGAACAATTCATCTGACATGGTATTTGAAAATAACAACGGTATATTTTCATTGCTCGATGCGGTGAATGATGAGGAACCCAAAACGTTAATACGGTTGGACAATGATAATCATTTAAGCATGCTTACGCCAATTTATTCTGAGCGGCCGACAACCGAAGTGGTACTGAATGCCGATATTGAACTGTCGAATAGCGATACCATTCGTTGGCTTACCAACGAACGAGCGCCAGTATTGCATGCCTATAAGGATAGCAATCACTTGATCTTTAAGCATATGAGCACTGCACCCATTCGATTTCAAACAGAGCTGGGGACTGATAGTTTAGTGGTGTCCGCCAACCGGCAATTGGCCATTCACTCCACCACACCTACCAGCGATTCAACCTTGTATGTGGCAGGGGATGTTCGGTTTAATAACCCCATTTATTATCAACATAACTCCGATGATCGTTTGGTCCAATCGTTTGTGGTGGACACGTCTACCCAACTCACAACCGACACTTTTGAGCCTGTTGAAACTCGGGGATTTATGACTGAAGATCGGTCGATTAAAACCATGAGAATTGATGAAATCTCTGGGCTTCGTTTGACGGTAAAAGACGATGATACCATTTTAATTTCTGCCCCAGGGTATTATAAACGCCAGTATGAATCGCGTTTGTGGGATGGTGATCCTGCAGAGCAAATCACAACATCCGAATACGCCGATGGGTTATCCATTCAACAGGATTACATTGAGTCTGAAGTCAAACACGATATTTTTGAATTGCGAGAGTTGTATCCCAATGGTGGCGTATCCATTAGCGCGATTGATACCGATAATGATACTGTTCCCGATGCCATTGAGTTTTACATGCCATTGATTGATGGCGGCACCATTAAAGGGGATATTACCGTCAATGGCACATTAACGGTAAAAGCAACCAATGCCGATGGTCGAAAGGCATATAATATTCCTTATGAATGGCAACGCTTGGTCAACAATTTAATTTATTACAAAAACAATGTTGGGATTGGCACTGAGTACCCTCAATTTGATTTGGATGTTTCAGGAAACATGGCCAGTAAAGAACTCACGGTTTCTGATGAGTTGATAATGCAAACCCTACGAATTGAAAGTGCAACATCCACCCAGGTTGATGGTCAAATGCTATGGTCGGTCGATGCCAATAACGATGCCCTGAGCGAAACAATCGAATTTAACTCCATTTCTCGTCGATTGTTGTCCATTATTACCAACGGAGAAGACGAGCGCATTGGTGTGTTCACCAAAGCCCCAATGGCGGATATTCATTTGAAGCAGGCTGGGCGGGAGGCGTCTGTGCTGTTGGAGTCCAAAGCATCTGGCACTTCAGGGCTTCGTTTCTATAACTCAGATGATCCCATCGGTGCCTATGTTCAAGTGAACCGTTCCTCAGGGGCCAACCATGCGGGAACACTTAAGGAAACCGTGATGGTATCCAGCCGGAATATTTATGTGCAAGTGAATGGCAATACCAACCCATCGATGTTTATTAAAGATACCTATGTGTCCATTGGGGTGGATGATCGGCCAAATAACGAGTTAACCGCCAAGAGTTCGGTTACCATTGGTGACGAATTTGCCGGGCAAGTGACCAATGGGTCGCAACGTGGCCTCACCATTCAGAATTCATTATCTGTGGGCGCCATAAGCCCCCCCCTTGCTCAGCCAACCGGGGCCACATTTTATTCAAAGGACAATTTAGCCATTGGCGACTCGGTTATTGTAACGCCAAATTTCAAGGGGGTTCGTGTTCAGGGTCGCGTGGGTGTGGGCATTAAGAACCCAGAGGATGGGTTGTCGTTGGCTGGTACGTTTAAGTTAACCAAATCATTGGCGTTTTACCACGATGATCGCACCCAAAAAATGATAGAGTTTTTGCCAGAGTCATTCACAGTCTTTCCCGATAACCAGCCCTTGGATGTTCAGATGTCCTCATCCGTTGTGTTTGTTGTGGGTGGCGATACCAACTACCGAGCCCTGAGCGTGCATCACAATTCGGTGACCATTGGGTCAGCTGAACCCATTGATTCAAGCAATTTATTCATAACCCATGCAGATGAAGCCAGCATGCGTGTTGAAGCCACAGAAGGCATGCCAAAAATTGTCTTTTCAGTGGACGGGCATTCGCGCCATGGGGCCATTGGTATTCAACCAGTTGGCGGGTCAACGGACACTGAAATTGCCATTGAATCCAATGGTGATACGCTTGATTCACCAGATATTCAAATCCACACCCAAAAGGTTGGGTTCGGTAAGGTCCCTGGTCACGCATTGGATGTGGATGGCACGGTTAAGGTTGACAAACTTTACATGGCCGGTAATCGCATGTACCCAGTGCCCATGGGCGCAATTGCAATGTGGGCCGGCCAAAAAGATGACATCCCCAGTGGCTGGCAACTATGCGATGGTACTAATGGTACTCCAGACCTTAGAAATAAATTCATTAAGGGCGCATCCCTAAGTACCATGAACCAGGAGGGTGGTACCAACAATGCAACCATTACCAGCGGGGAACATGACCATGAAGGTGGTGGCCACGAACACGTGATTTCAGGGGGGGGGCACGCCCATTCAGTAGGCCATAGTCCTGCAAGTATGGGAGCTGTAAGTCCCCGTACCATATCTTTGGGCGAACAAACATATGGCAAATATCCACCTCTTTGGTTTCAGCTTTTGAGCGCGTTTTTTAAATATGTAAATATAGCAACCTCAAAATCACATGAACATTCCCTTGGCAATACCAGCCATAAGCATGGGGTTGACTCACATCCTCAAGGTGCGGTTCACCATAAACAAGATTACACGAAAATGGGTGGTCACACACACACTGGCGGGTCACATGCCCACACTTGGCAAAATGAGCCAGCCTACTTTGTATTGGCCTATATCATAAAGGTTGAGGACATGTAGGGGTTAAAAAAACACGTTCACAACCATTACTGAAAACGAAAAAATGTACAACATAAAACACAGGTACAGCAGTTTGAGCCCTGCATCTGTTGGTTTGATAAGGGTAAAACTTAAGCTCAGCAATGCAAATGCAAAGCCCTTAATGGGCAATATAAAATACGTGCTTAAAAACAGCAGCATTAGCCAATGTTGCCACGCATAGGCTACGCGGCGAGGAAGTAAGAACACCAATGCCAGCGCCGCTTCAATGGCAATCACGTACCAAGTCAGGCATTGGCTTATGATGTGCAGCATGTGTGGGCCAGGGTTTAATCGCACTGTTTTTGCATTGGTCATGACCTCTTGTATCAATAGCTTATTTTCAACAATCAGGTCCACCATATTAAACTGAATCAATTTTCCAATAAATGTAAACCGTGAATCTGTTAGCAGTTGGAAGTAAAAAAAGTCCCCACTTAAAAACGTCGGGTTCATTTTTTGAATAATGGCATAGACCATGCAGCTGGCAATCAAGTACTGGGCGGATACCACCAGTGCCTTGGCCTTGTTTTTTGAAAAATGACTCAGCGTAATGGCCAACAACCAATACCCCCACAAGTACATGTGGTTATCGATGAGCTGCCAATTTAAAACGACCCATGCGGCATACAGGGACGTCAAAACAGCCCAATATCGGGCAAAACCGCGGGCGTTTTCAAACAGCAACCCAATGGCCGCAATCAAGGCGACCAAGGCAGGTATTGCAGGGTGATTCATGAAATCTTTAAAATGGGTAATCATAAAGAATATGGCCAATAGGGGGGTGAATTTTGTTGGTTCAAGGATCAGCAACTTATGTCGAATCTTGGGGATCATTTTAAACATGCCAGTTTTCGAAGCAATCGGGGCTCCAAGGTAAACGTTTCCTTATTAAATCGCACACTAAATACCTGAAGCTCAACGGAATCAAAGCGCACCATGCGATGGTGTTGAGTTAGTGGCTCATCGCGACCAAGCATGACAACTGACGCTGAATCTCTTTTTATTTTATAATCATACACCCACGTGCCCTCTGCCAATTCCTTGGCCACCGACTCCATCATCATGTAGCTGGGGTATTTTTTGGTTTTGCTTAATTTCTTTCTTAAGCCTTTGGGTGTTTCTGAGCATTCAAATGTTTTGTTAGTCATTAAATGAATGTGGTAAAACCGATCCCCAATGGTTGAAAACATTCCAAACCCACCCCCTTTCCATGCATCCAGGTGGTCCATATTGCGTAAGGTGATTTGACGCCACGCAATTGCATGCAATACAATCACAGGAATCAACGCCAGCCAATGCTCCGCCAGCCATTGTCGAATGCGTTCGCCAAATCGTAAGAATGTGTGGTCCAGTTTTTTTAGTTTAGTAAACGTTGGTTTGTTCCAGGTCATGCCTTAAACAGTGCCGGAAGGTAGGTCTCTATTGGTGTTGTAATTGGCATGATGTAATTGTGTTGGTGATGGGCATTGCATACGGATAATAATTCCTTGGCGAGGTTGATATTATACTCCAATGATAATTCAACATTGGGTGGAAATACAACATTATTACGTGTTACCCAATATGCATGCGATTTTTCCGTTAAAACAGGTGAAATGCCAATGAACCACTCGCAAGGCTGGCACTGTTCAATTAGCATATGCGCCATGTGAGGATTAAAGATGGGTTGGGTAAATAGCCCGCTTGCGCCTGCATCCAACTTCTGTTTGGCGTACTCAATTTCCGTTTTAAAGCTTTGTCGATAAGGGTCGTAACCAGCATATACCTTTAGGGTGGGGCAATGTGTGCATACCAAACGTATTATGTCGGTTATGTTATGTTGAAACACTGGTTGCAATGGGTTGGGTGGCGGGTCCCCAGATATCAGCAATACCTGGTGGATGCCATCGTGGTGCAATTGTTGGCAAGTGGCGATAAGTGCGTCTTTCGAAAAATCACATACTCGAATGTGGGGTAGCGCATTTATCCCATGCCCACTCAATGTGGTTGACGTGGTTGTGCTTCGGTTTGGTACTCGCAAAATATCCGGTATGTTAATGCCAACCACATTGGGAAACTGCGCACGAATCCAGTGGCAATCATCCACCAATTGGGGAATATCTTTGGGTACCAGTTCAACATAAATCATAAACGTGCTGCGGATTGTTTGAGTTTGCTAATTAAGGACGCTTTAATTTGGCTGGGGTGAAGGTGAATGTCCTTGTACAAGGTGTCAACCGGCCCATGATCCACAAATGTGTCCGGAATTGAGAACGATAGCCATTGCGATAACGGTGTATCTAAATGGCGAAACTGGTTTAATAAATAGTGGTAAACGCCCCCAATTTGTGACCCATCTTCTACCACTGCAATGGTGCTTGCCCGTTGAATTAATGGTTCAAGGGTGGCGGTATCCAAGGGCTTTATAAACCTTAGATTAACCACACATACACTGGCATTGTGCTCGTCATTAAGTTCTTGCCCAATGCGAGCGCATGGCCAAACAAAGGTGCCAGTGGCAATAATTAAGGTGTCAATGTGGTGCTGATTAGGTTCAACCATGATTTGGCAATCTTGAAATTCGATGTCGGTCACTTGTTGCCCATCTTCAGCAGGCACTTCCCCTCGGGGGTATCGGATACTGACAATTTTTTGACTGGTGGTGGCCCAAGTGAGCAGTTGTTTAAGTTCAGTGCCATCTTTTGGGGCACATACCACCATATTTGGAACCATTAGTAAATAACTGTAATCGAATACCCCATGGTGAGTGGGACCATCGGCCCCCACTAGCCCCGCACGGTCAATGGCAAACACCATTGGCAGCTTTTGCAAGCACACGTCGTGAACCACTTGGTCAAACCCGCGTTGGAGGAATGTGGAATATATGGCAAGAACGGGTGTTACGCCACCCTTCGATAGCCCTGCGGCAAATGTAACGGCATGCTCTTCTGCAATGCCAACATCGTAGTATCGGCCTGGAAACTGTTGTTCAAATTCAACCAATCCGCTGCCTTCACGCATGGCTGGGGTAATCACATGCACCTTTGGGTTCGCATTGGCAATGCGAATAATTTCAGTTCCAAAGCATTGGGTATATGTGGGGCGTTTTTTTACGGGTGCCCCTGTGCTTTTTGCCGATACCCCGTGGTACTTTACCGGGTCTGTTTCGGCTACGGGCATTCCCTTTCCTTTAGTGGTTATCATGTGAAGCATAATTGGGCCTGGGTAATGTTTGGCGTATCGAAGGGCTGCCATTACAGCGGTTAAGTCATGGCCATTGATTGGCCCCAAATATTTAAATCCAAACTCTTCAAATAGTACCCCTGTAGGGGTATCCAATAAGGTGCTTCTTAACCGTTCAACGGTTTTTTCAATTCGGCGTTTTAGCGGATGCCCAATCTTAGGAATTCGATTAAATATGCGTTGAAATTTTACTTTGGCGTCATCGTAAAATTTGGTCGTTCGTATGCTAGTAATGTAACTGGCCATGGCCCCCACCGGTGGGGAAATCGACATGTCATTATCATTCAAAATGCAAATGAAGTTGCCCTTTAAATACTTCACATTGTTTAGGGCCTCGTACGCCATGCCGCCCGACAAGCCCCCATCGCCTAACACACATACCACATTGTGGGTTTCATTGGCGGCATTTCGTGCTTGCGCAACGCCAATGGCTGCTGATAATGATGTGGATGCATGCCCAGCCCCAAAACAATCGTGGGGGCTCTCTGCAATTTTTGCAAACCCCGATAACCCATTGTATTGTTTAATGGTATACATTTGCGATAACCGCCCCGTTAGCATTTTATGCACATAGGTTTGGTGGGATGTGTCCCATAAAAACTTATCGGTAGGGCTATTAAATTCGGTGTGCATCGCAAGGGTTAATTCAACCACGCCCAAGTTCGATGCCAGGTGGCCGCCAACTGTCGAGGTAATGTCAATTAAACGGTCCCGAATTTCTTGGGCCAATTGCAACAGTTCTTGGTGCGACAATGTTTTTAAATCATCTGGAAAATGTAAGGTATCAAGTAAAGGGTTTGACATTGTAAGAAGTATACTAAAAATTCAGAAGATGATACATACCCCATGCAATGATACCCCCTAAGGCCCCTCCAACTAAAATTTCTGGAAAGGTATGCCCCGTTTGTTCGTTTAAGTGTTTTGGGCCCTCTTTTAGCAACGTTTGATTTAAAATGCGGGCGTGGTTTCCCACTGTATGCCGAATGCCCCTGGCATCGTAGATCACCACAAACGACAATGCCACGCATATAAAAAATGCGGTGGTGTCAAATCCATCTGTTAGGCCAACGGATAATGTAATCGCAGTAATCAAGGCGCTGTGGGACGATGGCATGCCCCCTGGTCGGGTGAACGATGACCATTTGAATGGTTGTCGTCGAATGAGCATTGTTATTAATTTTACGCATTGCGACATTACCATGGACAGTAATGATGCCAACAAGGGGTAATAAGTGTAAATTACATCACTTTGCATATTGAATGCCTTTGTTAAATACCGTTTCAAATATATGCGATAAATTAGGTGCTGGGTTAGGCAGGCCATGAATTAAATGCAGGGCGCGTTCTTTTTGTGCCTGTGCCTCTTTTATTGCGGCCTCCAATCCCAACAGCGACACAATGGTCAGTTTGTTTTGATTGGCATCTTTTCCAGGGCTTTTGCCAATACTTTCAAACGCAGCTGTTGCATCTAAAATATCGTCAATCATCTGAAACATCAGCCCAAAGTGCCGACCAATGGCCATGATGGTTTGGCAAACATCAGCGTCATCGCATGCCGCAGTACTGGTCATGGTAAAGCACGCCAAAAACAGCTGGCCAGTTTTTAAATGATGAATGGTTTGAACGTCATCCAATGTGGCATCTTGGGTTAAACTCGATTTTAGATCCAAGGCTTGCCCGCCGCCCATGCCATGAATGCCGCAGGCGTTGCTTAACAATTGAATGAGTGCCACGGTTTTTTTATCGCCAATGACAGGTGGCATTGTGGTTGCCAAATACTCAAAGGCATAGGTGTTGAGCACATCGCCAGCCAAAATGGCCATGTCCTCGCCAAAGGCCTTGTGGCAGGTGGGTTTGCCACGTCGAAAGTCGTCGTTATCCATTGCAGGCAAATCGTCATGAATCAGCGAATAGCAATGAATCAATTCAATGGCAATCCCAATAGGAATACTAACGTTAATGCTGTTGGTTAAACTTTTTTCAATGGCCATGCATAGTTGTGGCCGAATGCGCTTTCCTGCAGCCAACGCTGAATATCGAATGGCATCTTCCAATGGTTTTCGTCGATCCGTAATGTCAAATGTTAGGGCAGCATCCAATGCGCTCTCGAAGGTGTCTAGAGGCAATGGTGGTGGGCTGGTAGTTGTCATGGAGTGGGTGTGCGTATGCTGTCGCTTAATGTTTGCATTTTTTGGTGCACGTGTTCAATTTTTTTCATGGTGTCATGGTACAAGGTGATTTGCTCCTCAATCGGTTTGTCGCTGGATTGCAACTGAGCAATAGCGGTTTCAATTTCTGTTAAGTGATCCTTGATTAACATTGGTAATGGTTGCTTCAGCCTTCCCGTTTTTGAGTGTCAAATATATGGTAGCATTCTTTTTCATTTGATCAATAGTGGTCAGTGGTTTTTTATTTTCATCTTGGCAATATGCAAAACCATTCGATAGTTTATTTAGGGGGTTAAGGGCAATGGCCGTGGCCGTTAATGTGGTCAGTTTTTGGGAATGTGCGTTTAGCGCATGGTCAATGGCGTTGGTTGCCAATTGCTGGGCGTTGCTTAGGTTGTGCTTCAGCTCGTCAACCTGTTGAATCAGCCGATGGTAAATGCTGTTTAATGCGTCTTCTGCCGCAACAATTGGGGCAATGCTATGGCTGCACAGCCATTGAATCATGGCGGTTGGGGTTTCAAAGTGTGCGTTGGCGCACAGGCAACTTAAGGTGGTGTTGATGTCGTGCCCAATGCCTGCAATAACAGGTGCTGGGCTGTTGCAAATGGCAGTGGCCAATTCGGTATCAAAAAAACAATCAAAGTCGTGTTGTGCGCCCCCACCTCGGCTAATGCATATCACATCAGGTGCTAATGATTCCGCAATGGCCAAGGCCTGAATCAGCGAACCTGGGGCGTCAAAGCCCTGAACAGTGGCTGGAACAATAATGGGTTCAAATGGGTGGGGGTTTTTTTGTAAAATGCTGGATATATCGTGGTAGGCAGCCGAGTCTTTGGCCGTAATAATGGCAACACGCGCAACCCGCGTTGGCAACTGTTGAGGTGTTTTTTTATTGAGCAGGCCGTCTGACTTAAATGCAGCAATGCGTGCCGCAAAGGTCTCTGTTTTTTTTCCACTACCAGTGGGGGTAATTCGAACAGCAGAAAACATCAGCTGGCCCTTATTTTTTAAGTAGGTGCATTGCCCAAATACCTCGCATTGGTCGCCTTTTTTTAACAGAGGTATGTCTTTTTTTTTGTAATTGTATACCGCAACGGGTAAATGCGAATCGTTATGGCTAATGCTCAAATACATGTGGGTGTTTTTGAAGGTGTTGATTTGGGTGATCTCTCCGCTAATGCACAATTGGTTCAGTTGCAATTGGTGGTGCACAATGTCGGCGAATATGGCGTTGAATTCTGATACGGTTAATTTAAGATGTTGCATTGGCTTTCATAAAATAACGGCCATGCACGGGCAGTCTAAACCATGGGGTAAACCACTGCAGGCTAATTAATTGGCATTGTTTCCAGTGAATGTGTTTAATGTTCATCAAAAGTTGGTTGTTAATGCTCAGTGATTCGTTTTTAGTAATGCTCATCATCGACCCTTTATGGCCATGTCGCCATAAGGTGTCTTTATGGTGCTTGTTGTGCACAATTTCGGTGGTTGATTGGTCAATTTGAACCTTGGTGGCATCGCATTTTTTTTGGTGCTTTAACCAAATCGGATCCAACACAAAGGGGGTGCCAAACAATGTGCCGTGTATTTTTTCGAGCAGCATGTGTTCCATGTCAATTTGTAGCGACCCAATGGGGGTATTGTTTTTATTCATGCGAATAATGTTCCCGTCGATTCGGGCTGTAATTTGATTGCCTGAAGTAAAAAAAATAAAGGCATGGTTGTCTGTTTTTTGAAGGGCCCATTCCTTTTCGATAGCGCCATGAATAATGTCCCGAAACAACAGGGCCTCATACACACTAATCTGTATGCTAATTTCTGCCAATGTGCCATGGTGCGGTATTTTTTTTGGGCGGTGTCTGGCATCAAGTTTAATTTCCGAGGCAACCGCCACGTCCCGTTCCCAATCATGTTGGGTGTAGTGCTCAAAAATATCCAGCGTTGGGGCAAGATAAATGGTGTACATGGTGTTCGGGTCCCCATAATCAGCGGATGTTTCATTTGGTTTAGGTGCGTAAAATGCATTATTTTGTAGCGCATCAACTGCCAAAAATACCTTCATTTTAGCCCTCCTGTTGGGTGGTTATGGGTTATTGCTACCATCTAATAATCTATCAATAATGCGCCAGCCTGCCCACTCATTTTTTGGAATTATGCAAGTTTTCTATCGCATCTTTCGATATAGTATCAGATTACTAATTATAGGAGGATGTTGATGAGAGGAATAAATTATAGCCCTAGGGCAGCGGGTGCTTCCCCTGTGGTACCAGATCAAGATGGTGCCCAACAAGGCAAGGTCGCACGTCTAACGCAACTTTTTGAATGTGTGGGTGTTCAATCAGCTAATAAATTGAGCCAAGGCCCTGTAGGGGAATTGGGTCAAGGTCGCCTGCAAGTGTTCCAGAAAGACCCTAGGATAGGAGAAGCCGTTGCACTTATCCATAAAGTGCAACAAGCCCTTGGGGAACCAATCGAAGGCGAGCCGGCCTATTCATCATTATTTGAACAAACCACAATCAACACGATAGATAATTGCATAGCTACGCTTAAAGACCTCAAACAATGGATAATTTATAAGCGACTATTGCATGGCAGTGAAACATATAAAAGTGAAGCCAAGGACCATTGTCGCAATAATAGTAATTTTAGTGAAACTGCGATTATAAAATCGGCGACTGCTACTGAAGCAAATGGGCTGTATGAAAAATTGAAGTTAAGTGAAGATGAAAAAACAAAATCCTTTCAAGCAATTATTGATAGCAACGCTGAAACCATCAGAAACATTCTGAGTAGTAAATTAAAAGCGGAATCATCAAGCTATAAAGAAGATGTTAAATCTATCGACAGAATTTCGCGAAATTTGACGCATTGTGGATTGGTTGAAAAAATAGATGCTTTGTTGAATACACTTTCTGAAGCAGCCACCGATCCGGCGGGTGATTTTGTTCTGCATTTAGGACCTGATGTTATGAATGGTACGCGGGGAGCAAAAGATCCAGGCCCTTCAAATGAATAAATGACAAAATGGTTCAACCTTTCAAAATAGTGGGCGGTTACAAGTATTTGGATATAATTTGAAGACAGTTGAACAAACGTCATTGTGTCTTTAATGGCTTTCATTTACCATTAAATTTTAATGGACCATCAAATAAAGCATTGCATTGGGCTACGATTTTTACCGACATCATTTATTGAATCGGTACTCAATTTAGCTCAACAACTCAAGCATGGGCATGCCACCGTAAACCTAAATCAGCAGGCCGTTGTGCATGTGTTTTTTGAGCCCTCCACCCGCACTCGGTTATCATTTGAAATGGCCACTCATCGCTGCCAAGCGTTCCCCATGGTGCTTGATATCAAAACCAGTTCCATCACAAAGGGGGAATCGCTGCTTGATATGATGCGAAATATAGAGGCCTTGGGTGCAAAAGCAGTTATTGTTCGGCATGCCAACGGTGGGGTGCCTCATTTTATAAGCCAACAATTGACTATTCCGGTGATCAATGCCGGTGATGGTTACCATGAACACCCATCGCAAGGGCTGCTTGATTTGTTTACCATGCGTGATCACCTTGGGGACTTATCGGGCAAACATGTGTTGGTGCTGGGTGATATCATGCATTCCAGGGTAGCTAAATCTAATATTTGGGGCTTGTTGGCAATGGGGGCCAAGGTGTCGGTGGCAGGGCCGCCAAACTTGGTGCCTGATACCGTTCGTGCGTGGGGCGTGGATATTTGTACACGCTTAAACGATTGCCTGCCGACTGTGGATGCCGTGAATGTGTTGCGCATTCAGTTTGAACGCCAACATGGCATAGCCGTGCCATCCATCCGAGAATACCGAGACCAATTTGGTTTGTCTTTAGCCCGTCAGGCCTTGTTGCCCGATCACGCCATTGTGCTGCACCCTGGGCCAATTAATCGAGGAGTTGAATTGGATTCTTATGTGGCCGATGGGGCCAGCAACGTAATTTTGGAGCAGGTGAGCAATGGTGTCTTTGTTCGAATGGCGTTATTATCATTGCTCATGGAGAATTCAAAATGAGCATTGCAGTGGTGAATGGAAAAACCTGTGACCATAAACATAATATTTCTGTGCGAAACCTGTTAATTAACGGGCACAAAATCATTGGTGCCGGTTACATTCCTGATGAAGATGAAGGTGAACTCAAAGTAATTGACATTACATCATGCATGATGGTCACCAATACGTTTGATTTTTTTAAAGTGCCCGATGCATCTGATATTCTTTCCTTTACAACCACCATGCAGGCCAATGGCGTTTGTCACTTGGCATTTATTCCCAACCCATTATCCAATCCCCTCGATACACCTGAGCGTATTTACGCATGCAAAGAATCTTTGGGTAGCTTGGCCAATCAGGCCGTGTTTATTGCATCAGCAACAAAATTACAGCAGCCGAATGAGCTTGCGGAGTTATCCTTACTTATAAATGCTGGCGCAACCGCTATTTATTTTGACCGTATTATTGAAAACGACACCTTATTAAAGCAAGCGCTAATGCAGGTGAATGCCATGGGGGTGCCCATTGTATTTGGCCCCATGACCAATATGGAAAAAAACGGCGCCCACCTAAACGATGGCCCAACATCATTTAAAATTGGCATCAATGGCGAACCAGAAGCCAACGAAGTGTCCAATGTTCGGTATGTGTTGGGTTTACTAGACGCGTTGTTTAATGGCCCCGTGCATTTTCAATGCGTATCATCGCCAGATGCTTTAACCGCCATTCATGAGTTTAAATCAAAACGACCCAATGTGACGGTTGGGGTATCCCCATTTCATGCCATGTTTTCTGATGAGGTTCTGGGGGCATATGCAGCTGAATTCAAGCTGAATCCACCACTGCGATCCGCCTACTCCATGCAAAAACTCAATGAAAGGTTGCCCATGGCCGATCATTTTACATCGTTACATGCGCCAGTGGTTGGTGATTCTCAAGTCAGCGACTTTTACAGTCAATCATTTGGTGCCCAAACCATGCCGTACTTTTACCGTTTGGCCAACCATTGTTTTATTCACCATGACATGACGCTTGATCAATACCAAACATGCCTTGCATCACCGCAACCGTCATTGGCCATTGCAACCAAAGGGTTGGGGCTCAATGCCAATGCCTCGTTTATTGCCTTTAAAACGAAAAAAGACACCACCGATTATGCGGTGTTTTCTGAACCACCAGTCCCCCTTTATGGTGGGGTTGAGCTTGTAATGGTCAACGGAAAGGTGCAACCCAAATGACGTATCAAACATTGTACCGAAAATACCGATCCAACACCTTGGATGAACTGGTTGGTCAGTCCCATGTAATCCAAACCTTAACCAATGCCATAACCCATAATCGCTTGGGGCATGCCTATATTTTTTCTGGCCCAAGGGGGACGGGAAAAACATCCACAGCTCGAATTTTAGCAAAAATGGTGAATCAAACCACTGATGCCCTTGACGATTGCCCCATTGGGGAGAAAATTGCCCAAGGCAATTGTGTGGATGTGATTGAAATTGATGCAGCGTCTCACACCGGTGTTGATCACATGCGTCAGCTAACGGAACAGGTTCAATTTTTACCAGTGGAAGCTAAAACCAAGGTGTTTATTATTGACGAGGTTCACATGTTGTCAACGGGTGCCTTTAATGCGCTATTGAAACCATTTGAAGAGCCTCCGAAAAACGTGCTCTTCATATTGGCAACCACAGAGCTGCATAAAATACCAGCCACCATTCAGTCTCGGGCACAAACCTTGCACTTTCGACTGTTGGACGATTCCCACATACGCAGCCATGTTCAATTTGTGTGCAACCGTGAAGGTGTTTCAATCGATGACGATGCGCTTACTAAGTTGGTAAGCATTGCAAAAGGAGGCATGCGCGATGCGTTATCTTTGTTGGATCAATTGATCAGCACCTGCGAAAACAATGCCATTACCCAAGGGCATATGGCAGCGCTGTGTGGCGGGGTGGATCAAGCGACACTTATCGCATTTGTTGGCAGTTGCATTGAGCATAATTTGGACGCTATTTCCAACTTGCAGTCGCATATTGATGCGGGCATTGATGTGGTTCAATTCTACGATGACATTGTTTTGTACTTGCATCAGGCAATTATTGTTCATAATGAGCATCCATTTTCGTGCAGTAACCAAGTGGTTGCCCAATGGTTGGAATGGTTTCTTAATCAATTAATGGCATTAAAAGGCGCGTCTTCGCCAAGCATGGTGGCCACGATTGGGCTGTATCAACGGCTTCAATCGCCGGGCGTACGTCAAGCGGTAGAGCCAAACATCGTGCGGCAGTCCCCGGCTGAAGCGTCAGTAAAGCCACAGTCAACGCACACCCCAATGCCCAAGCAAGCCCCCATTCAAACGGCCCCAATCACCACTGACCAACAACCAACACCATCGGTAGCCTCGATTCAGAAACCTGCCGTACCCGAGCCGGTTTCTCCACCACCTCAGCCAGCAGATCCATCACCGGCGGTTGGCAATCAGTCGCCCAGCGTAACCAAAGTGTCAGACCAGGTACTAGCAGACATGATGCAAGAATTCCAAGTGCTTAAACCTGTATTGAAGGCGGCATCATTGGTGGCATCCAATGGCACCCTTTATTTGATTTTAGATGAGACGTACCAATTTTTTGAAAAAAAATTAGCAGAGGATAAATTTAAATCCCGTTTTTTGGATGCATATTCAACAGCATCTGGGGCAACGGTTAAGCAATGGGTGGTGTCATCCGATGTGAACGTGATTCACAACAATGCCTCAGAGTCTACTAGTCTTTCTGACAACGACCCATCCCCCGTCGAGCAAAAAACAATCAATCAAATCATTGAAATGTTCGATGCGCAAGTAATAAAATAAAAATAAAGGAGATTATTATGTTAGAAAAATTTAAAAATATGGGCAAAGCGTTAAAAGATGCACAAAACATGAAGGGCATCATGGAAAAAGTTCAAAAAGAATTGGCATCTTCTGTTATACCAATCACAGAATTGGACGGTAAAATTAAAATTGAGATTACCGGCGAGCTGAAAGTGGTTAAATTTGAAATTGATCCATCGTTATTAACCCCAGATAAAAAAGCTCAGGTAGAAAAAGCGGTTCGTGAAGGCTTTACCACGGGCATCAATAAGGCTAAAAATATGGCCACAGAAAAGTTGCAATCGGTAACTGGAGGCTTATTTAACGGTGCGGCGCCTACTGCATGAATGACCCCTCGTTGAGTCATCATTCCCCGTTTCCCCTTAATTCACTGATTCAGCATTTTTCGTACTACAAAGGCATTGGCCAAAAAACAGCCCAGCGATTGGCGTTGGAAACCATCATGTTGTCGCAAGAAAAAGTGGTTAATTTTGCCAATGCCTTGGTCGACACAAAAAAAAATATCAAGTTTTGTGTGGATTGCTTTTATTTAACATGGTCGGATCGTTGCCACATTTGCATGGACAGCCATCGCCACCGCCACACATTGTGTGTGGTATCTGAACCAAAAGATGTGCTTAGTATCGAACAGTCCAAGTCGTTTCGTGGCATGTTTCATGTGTTGGGTGGAGTGATTTCTCCATTGGATGGCATTTATCCGGATATGCTTCGAATCAAAGAGCTGCATCAACGGTTGGCAACAGGCGAGGTGACCGATGTTGTACTGGCCCTAAACCCCACCGTTGAGGGTGATACCACCAGTTTGTATTTGCAAGATGCGCTCAAACCATCACAGGTGAATGTCTATAAACTGGCGCAGGGCATACCCATTGGTGCCGACCTGGCATATTTAGACGAAGTAACCATTGGAAAAGCATTTGAAGGGAAGCAAAAATTATGATTGATGAAAAAATTATTCACTTTGAGGAAGACTTACAGCGGCTGCTTGGCATATTGCCCGACCCAATTCAAGCGTATATTCAAGGTCATGATAGTCAAGGTGATTTATATGAGATTGTCATGGATATTGGCCACCCCCCATCCATTCGTTTCGATACCCAGCATGAACGACTCACAACATTCTCAGATGTCACCCAGCAGGACATAGAACATGTTGTTAGCCAAATTGGTGCATTTAACTCCGATAATCGTGCTGGAATTGAGCGAACCTTACACCGCATTTCTGCCATTCGAAATCGGCAGCAGAAAATTTTGGGCTTGTCCATTCGGGTGGGTCGTGCGGTGATTGGGTCAACTCAGCTCATTGAAGATTTAATATCAGAGGGTAAAAATTTATTGATCTTGGGCCCCCCAGGGGTTGGAAAAACCACCAAACTTCGTGAAGCGGCTCGGTATTTATCCACCGTGTGCGACCAGCGGGTGATGGTGATTGATACCTCGAATGAAATTGGTGGGGAAGGGGATATTTCGCATCCTGGCATTGGGTATGCCCGGCGCATGCAAGTCATGTCACCTGAGATTCAAGACAAAGTCATGATTGAAGCTGTGGAGAATCACACCCCGCAGGTCATTGTTGTTGATGAAATTGGCACCGAAATGGAATCAAAGGCCGCGCGAACCATTGCCGAACGAGGGGTTCAGTTGATTGGCACTGCCCACGGCGATGATTTTGTGAATGTGCTTAAAAACCCGACATTGTCCGACTTGTTGGGCGGCATTCAGTCGGTGATTTTAGGGGATGAAGAGGCAAAGCTACGAGGTTCTCAAAAAACAGTGTTGGAACGTAAAGCCCACCCAACCTTCGATACCATTGTGGAAATCAAGCATCGCCATTGTGTGTCGGTGTATAAAGATGTGGCCAAGGTGGTGGATTTGTATTTAAGGGGAGAGGAATACAAGCCGGAAGTTCGGCAGTTTGATCATGGTGAAATTGTTAAGGAAGAAGAAATTATTCATTGGTCCGATGAATTTGAACAAGACATTCATTATTCATCCGACACCATGACCCATATTTTTCCTTTTGCTATAAACAAAGACAAGCTTTATTCTGCCATTCGAGATTTAAACATTGCAGCAGATGTGTCCCATACCATTGCGCAAGCTGATTTGCTAGTTACGACACAATCACAAGTAAAGTCAAATCAAAAGGTGAAGCAACTGTTAAAGGGGCATCGCATTCCGGTACATGTTATTAAGTCCAATTCTCAAAAGTGTTTGCAGGAATTTTTAAGGGAATATTTTCAGTTGGATCAGTCGGATGAAGCCATTCACGATGATGTTATTAACGAAATCAACAGCATTTGCGAACGAGTCAAAGCCGAGAAACGAACCTTTGATGCTGCACCGCGAAATTCGTTTCAACGTCGGTTGCAGCATGGCATTGCGTCTGAGCGTGGCTTAACATCGTTGAGCATTGGAGAAGAGCCCAATCGTCGGGTGCGGGTTTACCCTCAGTTTTCGGCAAAAGGTTAACATGTTTATTACCTTTGAAGGCATAGAAGGATCCGGAAAATCAACGCAACGTGAGCGCCTAATGGCATGGTTAAAGCCTCAGGGGATCTCGGTTGTTTCAACTCGGGAGCCTGGAGGAACAACGGTTGGAAAAGCGCTTCGTCAATTGTTGTTGTCCAACGAAACGCAATTGGCATCCAACCGAACGGAACTGTTTTTATTTGCGGCGGATCGATGTGAGCATTTAACGCAAGTGGTGGCCCCCGCGCTTAATCGTGGGGATTGGGTGGTGTGCGATCGGTACA
This sequence comes from Candidatus Margulisiibacteriota bacterium, assembly GCA_016779165.1. Classification (GTDB taxonomy): domain Bacteria; phylum Margulisbacteria; class Marinamargulisbacteria; order UBA817; family UBA817; genus UBA817. The sequence goes on from JADHOE010000022.1 coordinate 18,240, forward strand.
TTGATTCCACCTATGCGTATCAATGTGGTGGGCGTGAACACAGTGATGATGATATTTTAGATATCATCCGACTTACAAACGCCATTGAGCCTGACATTACGTTTTTGTTGGATTTATCCCCAGAGGAAGGGCTTCGGCGAGCAAAAGCGCGTGCGCATTTGGACCGATTTGAACAAGAGGCCATGGCATTTCATCATCGGGTACGGGACGCCTATTTGAAGCGGGCGGCTGCGTTTCCAAAACGCATGGTGCTAATTCCCGCCGATGGCTTATCGGCAGATGCAATTTTTGAGCATATTTTAAATGAAATTGAAGAACGGAGGCATAAGAAATGACAAACTTTCGAGTGATGGTGATTGGGGCAAAAGGAAACATGGGGAAGGCATCGGTGCAAGCCATTGAGAATGATGCCGATTTAACTTGTGTTGCTCAATGCGACATTGACGCCGATATTTCAGTTGAGATTTCCGAAAAATCACCGGATGTGGTGCTGGATTTTACACACCCAAGCGCCGTGTTTTCCAATGCCAGTGCCATATTAGCTGCCGGCAAACATGCGGTGATTGGCACCACTGGCCTTAGTGAGTCGCAATTGGCCGATCTGGATGCATTGGCAAGGGCCAATGGGGTTGGCATTTTGGTGTGCCCAAACTTTGCCATTGGTGCAGTGCTAATGATGCAATTTTCAGCCCAGGCGGCAAAATACCTAAATGATGTTGAAATCATTGAATACCACCACCCCTACAAGGCGGATGCCCCGTCTGGAACGGCCATAAAAACGGCCGATATGATTCACAATGCCGCGCCAACGGTAAATTCGCGTTTTGGTGACTTTAAGAAAACCGAGCTCATTGAGGGTGCTAAGGGTGGGGTTTACAAGCAGATCCCAATTCACTCTGTTCGGTTGGACAGTTACATTGCCTCACAGGAAGTGTTGTTCGGCTCAGCTGGCCAACGATTGACCATTCGTCACGATAGCATGGACCGCATGAGTTTCATGCCCGGAGTGTGTTTAGCGCTTAAAAAAGCCAGTGGCATTACTGGCTTGGTGTATGGTTTAGAGAACCTATTGTAGGGGAGCACCAATATGATTTGCCATGCCTATGATGGCTTATTTGATGCCCATCAAATGGACACAATTTAATGGGGAAGTTTAGACGATTTTTAATGGCACGTCACGCTTTCTCTTCAATCATTCAAGCAGTGTAGAATGTTTTTCCGTTAACTCACCCCCCCAAGGTAGTGGAATTCGATCAAATTTAAAAAAGTTAATTGCACGCTTTGCTAAATCATCACCAAGAATATCCAGCCATTCGTTTATTATTGGGGTGTCTTTGTTTCCATATTCATAAGAGGGCTGCGTCCATTTTTTAAAATATGGGTGGTTTTTCGGGTCACCGGAGCCAAAGGGCCAGGTTTTTAGGAGGGTTGCTTTGATTTGTTCGTTACTGGGGTCCGTTACTACATGCAAAATCCCGTCGTGAAATTGCCTGTAACGGCAATAAATCCCTAACCATGATTCCGCCTCTGTAGGTAGCTCCTTACAAAGAAGCCCCCATAAGTGGATGTAATATTTTAGCTATATTAAGGATTTTATCCAATCGGGTACCATCGTCTACAAGATCCCAAGGTGTATTTCCATGGGTATCTTTTATGGTTGGGTCGGCGCCCATGTTCAATAACATCAATACAATACTTTCATCCCCTAATTTAGCGGCACGATGCAATGCGGTTTGGTTCATTCCTACTTTTGGAGATATATAATTGATATCTAGCGAATACGCTTTAATTAACTCTATGGTGTAATTCATTAGCCCTTGATCTTCCGTATATGCTACTGATTGTATAAATACATTTCCAAAATCTTTGCTTCTGACATGTTTCAGAGATAACGTCCGAGGGTGGTGTAGCTTTTTTAGGGTGATGGGGGGGGTACTAAATTATCAATAATTCCTGATATTAAGTTCATATATTTTGACTTTATTAATTCCAGGCATGCCTCATATTTCAACTCGTCGAATTTAGAAACAAACGCTTTATTACTAGCGGGAATTAAATCATTTTATCTAGTTCTATATAAACAAAACCCGGTGGTCGGATGTTGGTGGAGATTATTTATAAAAACGAAAAAAATGTCAAATCTATGAAAAAATTGAAAAATCAAATATGGTATGTATTGTGATTGATATTATAATGCAGTCAACATTAAGCATGAATGTGGAGGATGAGAGATGGCATTTGGACCAGTAACAGGTAGAGCTGCTGCAGTAAGAGGACAGGTTAGCGGTAGTAGGGATAATTCCAGTAAAAGAAAGGCCGAATCCACTTTGTATAATAGCCGAGTTGCGCCAGGTAATGAATCTGGTAATAACCGTATGAGTATCGGTTTTTTATTATCGAAAAATCCCAAAGAAATAGAACTATCATCTGACCAATTAACAGATCTTAAAGGATTATTTAATTACTTTGATAATGCGTCTATTTTAACCACAAGAACATTATTTGAAAAAGTTAGCGACGATGGAATAAATACTAGTTATGTGATCTCTTGTACAACCGATGATCAATTGAGTAAATTACGTTTTATTGTTGACCACCTGGAGCAATGGAAAAACAAGGATTTTGAATCAAAGAATGATTGCGTGAGGTTTATTTCAAACGCTTTAGAATTTGAACCTAAACCTGACGTTGAAAAAGAGTTAATTGAACATTTTTCTAAATGTATTCCACAAATAATAGACGTATATATCTCCACAATAGGTACTTTAGGTCTAACAGTCACCGATAATGCGCATAAGACATTGTTCTCGCATGTATCGACTATTTTTCAACAACCTGGGATGATCAATACGGTATTGAATCAAATGAATTTTTCAAATTGCTCTGAACAAACGATTACAACAATGGCATCGCTATTTTTTTCTGATTTAGATGAAATTAATTTAGAAAACGCGGAATTATCGAACGATCAACTTAAGGCATTGATTTCTGGAGTCAAAAAATGCAAAGAAGATACTACCGCCCCCCGAATAAAAAAAATTATCTTAGGGCCTCATGTTACTTGTGATAATGAGGCTGTTTTGGAATTGGCAAAGATATCGGAAGGCCTAACTCATATTCACTTAGGATCTCATGTTACTTGTGATAATGAGGCTGTTTTGGAATTGGCAAAGATATCGGAAGGCCTAACTCATATTCACTTAGGACCTCATGTTACTTGCGATAATGAGGCTGTTTTGGAATTGGCAGAGAAGGCCACAAACATAAATCAGATTGTTTTAGGAGATAGTGTGACGTGTGACGATGCGACCGTTTTGAAATTGGCAGAGACGGCGAAAGACCTACATTCCATTGGTTTAGGAAATAGTGTGACGTGTGACGATGCGACCATTATGAAATTGGCAGAGACGGCGAAAGATCTACATTCCATTGGTTTAGGACATAATGTGACGTGTGACGATGCGACCGTTATGAAATTGGCAGAAACGGCAAAAGATCTACATTCCATTGGTTTAGGACATAATGTGACGTGTGACGATGCGACCGTTATGAAATTGGCAGAGACGGCGAAAGATCTACATTCCATTGGTTTAGGACATAATGTGACGTGTGACGATGCGACCGTTATGAAATTGGCAGAGACGGCGAAAGATCTACATTCCATTGGTTTAGGACATAATGTGACGTGTGAC